>JAKAEH010000003.1 GCA_021825955.1 bacterium
CGTTTATTTTATCAATATAATACTTAGTATCACGTCCTCTTGAATTTCTATATTTACCTGACTGTTTTCCTTCATTCATTGTTGTTGAAATTGTAACTATTTTTATCATTTCTTCTTTTGAATAAATATCAAAACTTGTTGTTTTAAAACCTTTAATATATCTTAAGGATTTTTTAGATTTTACTAATTCCGCTACCCATAAAAGTTTTTTGCATTGCTCCTTTTTTAATTGTAAATAAGGATAAACAAATTTGCAAACTTTAATTGTATCGTCAACATTCGTTGTTGAAAATCTAACTATTCCACTTGTAAAATATATTCCTCCGGCTTGAAAATGCTTTTGAATTTTCTTTATAAGAATTTCTTCTTCGGGTAAATGCTTAAACCCTATTTGAACTCGTGCATTTATTTGAAACCTTCCTGATGTTTTTCTAAACTGAATTTGCAATTGGAAAGTCCCCTCCCCATCAAGTAATCCGGCAAGATATTCTGCTGTCATACTAACTATTATATTGTTAAAGTGCCGTCTTGTCAATAGATGAAACTATGCGGTTTCATCGTATTGATAGTTCATCGTTGAAGTTGAACCGGCAACATCTGCCACATTTGTTTGAATTTGATGAATTAAATAATCACTCGAACCTGCCACGAGCAGACTTCCTGTTAATAAGCCTCCGATTCCAAGATTTGCACTTGCAGGGACTGCAGTCGGCATTACTTGGGTATAAACTGAAACTGATGCTGTCGGTGCAGCATATACTTCTGCTCCGCCATAAACTGTAGTCCTAGCATTTGTTTTATGAGTAGCAACTCCTCCTAAAGCACCTGTTCTCCAAATTTTAAGGTTATCAATCTTTGAAGAACCTCCCATTGCTGTAACGTGGAGTTGCTGCCATTTTTCAAAAGTGTTATTTCCTGGAGTAACTGGATAAGCAACTGGATCTAAATTTACGGCATCGGTAGAACCCATATTAGAATTTGTGATGTTATGCGTTAAAGTTCCGGCAGGCGCACCATTTCTTTCATCAATCTCAACTGTGGCTGCAAAATACAACTTTCTATCAATAGGATAGAGTCCGAAACAGTTTTTAATTTGTAATCCGTTTATTTTCTTGTATAACATATCTTTAATTTATCAACCAAAGTTGTAAAGTGTCAACTAGAAAGCTGAACCTAATGCAATTCTTCTCCAATTGGCATCTGCAATTGTATTTGCGGCAATACAAATATATAAATAACTGGCATCAACCATTGGTTGCCATTGAATACCGACTGTTCCGTCCACTCCTCCGGAAAGGAAAGTTGCTCCGCCAGCAAAAGATCCATTTGTTAAAGTTTCTGCAATAGGCGTTGAGTTTCCGACAATTCCTTTAATAAGGTTTGTTACTGTCATTGTTGAGGGAGAAGCTTTGACTGCGGTTGCTAACGGATTGGCAACTGTTCCTGTTCCGTAATTTGTGCCTTCTCCGGCTCCGTGAGTAATAGCCAAGACCAAATTATCAATACAAGCTTCGGCAGAAACACCGATTAAAACATCATTTGCTAAAGTTACGGTAGCGGTAAATTTATATGCCACTGCCCCAATTGTTACTATTTCTCCTTCAAGCGCTAAACCCGAAAGGGTTAATACCTTTGAAGCGGCAACTGCATTTACCGGTGTGCCTGTTGGCAAACTTGCTAAAACCGTTGCTCCATCGCCTGTTGAAGTAACGTTCCCTGTATGGTTTGGATGTACATAATTATTTGCGCCATCTGCAACGTTAATTAAAGTTCTAATCTGCACTGCAGATAGAACCTCTGGCACTCCGCTTCCTGCCGTTGCTCTCCCAAGCATACTGGCAGTTGCCATATCTGCTAATTTTGCCAAGGTAACTGCTTTATCTGGAATGTCAGCGGTGTCGGCTTGGTCGATTAAATTCCAGGTCGCGGAAGTTTCATCGCCTGTATTGCCGTATAATCCATTACCTGTAGCATTTTTCTTAATAAATTGTGCGCCTTTTTTAAAACCGGCATAAGAAGTCGGTAACGTATTACCTGCTGCTTTTGCAATAAGTCCTGCACTATCGTATTCCAAAACTTCATTTGTAACATAAGGAGCAAGCGCGGTTAAAAATGCTGCTTCACTTGCTGACCTTAATCCGGAAGCAATAGCACTTATTCTGTCTATTTCTTTTTGTGTTTCTTGTGGTAAATTGGCTTTAAGTTCAAAAGTCATATTATTGTTTTGCTGCCAAAGTTAAAGTTAATTTATACTTTGGTGTAGTCCCTCCTAAGACTATCTTAACTCTAACATATTTTCCTATCCCTGCGGTAGCTCTTTTAATTGTTTGCGTGTCGGCAGTTGTTACCTGTGTCATTGCATCCCCATCCGTCCAAGTAATCCCATCTGCTGAAATTTGAATTGTTACATCTAATGTCCCACCAGCTCCAATATGAGATAAGACATTTAATAAAGCCATTAATTCTTCAAATCTTCCTACGTCAAGAACGTCTGAATATATTGTTCCAGTTGCTCCCCCGATCCAAACTGCGTTCAATACTCCTCCAACTCCATTTGATAAAGTCGCAAAATCCCAAGAAAGTTTTGCCTCGTCAGTAGTTAAAGCAATTGCATTGCTAGCAAATCCAGTGCTTTTTGCAGTAACCGTTACCGTATGGGTGGTAACTGCTCCTGCGGTTACTTGGGTATGCGCGACAGTTCCGGTTGAATATTTTGTTCCAATTCCTGCACCGCCATTAATAGCGAGGACAAGATTTGCCAAAGAATCGTCTGCATCTATTCCGAGTAAAACTTCGTTTGGAACTGTGGGGCCGATAGATAAAGTGGTTTTGAAAGTATAGGTTTTATTGCCAATAACAACCTTTTTTCCGTCAATAAATTGTCCGGTATTTGCAGACGTTAAAACTCCTGCAGCCAAAGCGGAATCTGGGACACTTAAACTTAATATAACGCTATCTTTATTCATATATTATTAGTGCCTGGATAGCTTGCGGTGTTAATGAGGGAAAAGCTAAAGTTTAGAGTTTCCAGTAACCCTGTGCGAGAGCTTTCCTTCTCTCATCCAACACTTTAGCTCCATAAACTGTTAGTCCTTTATATGCTTTACCGAAATCTCCTTTTAGATCCTCAATTCCTGTTTCCGTAAAGCCCAAGGCAAAAGTAATGGCTGATTTGTGTCCAGCAAGAACTCTGTATCCGTTTGTTGCATCTCCGGCAACTTGTTCGTTTTCATAAACTGTAAAGCCTGCAACTTTTCCAAGCAAACCATTTAGAACTACATTCTCATAAGCTGGTTGGACTGCAGGAATAAATTCTGGCGCTTGAAGAAGTAAGGCACTTAAATCAGATGGTAATACTATCCATCTATCAGACTTTGGAATTTTATTTTTGTTCAATTTTGTTTTAAGAGCAACTAATCTCTCATAAATATTAGATTTAGTAATTTGAATTGCTGTGTTTGCCTGAATTACATAGGCTGTTCCTCCTGCGATTGCTCCGCCATCATAGGCCGATACGTCATCGTCTGAATCATTTTCAATTACTATAGACGTGCCAGAGGCATAAGATTTAACTCTGTACCATTTTGTGTGCCCAACTGCTTTAAAGGGCTTACCAACCATTCCGGAAGTAAAAGTTGTTCCGGAACCTGTTACTGCGCCGGTTGTTACATCTACTGTTACTGTTCCAGTTACATAATCCGTTCCGTCCCAATTTCCTGCACCTGCATCTCCCCAAAGTCCTAAGACATAAGCATCAACTGCTTCTTTTAATAGTCCAGCTTCGTCAGATATAACGGTATTTTCAGGATTTTTAATCCAAGACTGAAATCTTGCGACTGAACCAATCTTGAAGTAATACATTTTTTCCTGATTTGTTATTAATTCTCCTACTGACTCTTGAGGATTATCCGGGCTTGCAATTGGAGCTTCACTATAATTGTGCAATGCTAATTTACCGAAAGTTAAAATATGGAGTTTGGAAAGTTTATTTTGAACTTCTCCTTCGTAGTTATTATTTGTAATCGCATCAGAAACTGCTTCTTCAAAAAATATTGCTATTACATCTGCTGCGAATCCTTCTGCTATGTTGGTTGCGTAATTTTGCATAATGGTTATAAAAAAACTTGTTTGTTTCTACGTCCCATTATGTGGGGTTTGTTTCTACATTACTAGTGTATAGACTAAAATTATACTATGTCAAGGGGGTATTTTATACTAATTTTGAAGCTAAACATTAATTTTTATTTTTCTTGCTTTAATTAATCTGCGCCATTCTTTTGGATCTTTTCGTCTAAGAATTGACGATTCTTCGGCTCCTAATTCTGTCTTTCTTGGTTTTGGTTCTTCTCCTCCGGCATTGGAGGGTTCAAGAAGTGATCCGGTTTTGGGTGCTTCTGGTTTAACTGTAAAAAGAAATGCAGCGACCAAATCAGAAAAGTCTAAATTTCTGCGCGTTGGTTTTGATGCAAAAGTTCTAAATTCATCTTCCCTTCCTTTAAGTCCTGTGTATTCAGGATTTTGCAAAGTATTCTCATCCTGCAAGAAATCATCAACTTTTTCAAGCCATTGATCTAATTTTTTGCCTTCATTGACAGCTTTACTAACTAAATCATATTTCCTTTTATATAATAATGTTTCTTTTCCGATTGTTTTTTCGAAATCTGTTAATATTTCCCAATCCGGATATGCTGCAATTAATTCTTCTTCAGTAGGTTCTGATAAATTATCTGCTTCTGCAACTGCTTCCGCGACTTTTTTATTTTGGGATGCTAAAACTAATGCTTCCCGGCTTGACTGCGTAAATTTTTCTTTATAATCAACTGTTGGCTTAGGAGGCTCTGGTTCTGCCGAAGCAGTCGGAGTAGGCGGCGTTTCTTCTGACAAAGGTTCTATTGGTTGTTCGGTTTGTGTAGATTTTTGATTGTCTGGCGGTTGGGAAGTTGACGGTTCTTCTCCATTGGCAATAGCTTTAGCATCTTCAAGTTCTTTTTGCTCTCTTACTTCTTTTTCTTCTAAAGTTTCTTCTTTTTCATCAATTGGAGGATCTTCTTTTTCGGGTTCGTCAACAACTGGAGTTTCTGTGGCTTTGTTTTTTTTGGCTTTTAATTCTTCCTTTTTTTGTCTATTATCTACACTCATATTTTATTACCGTCCTTAAAATAGGGTTTGGTAAAGAAGTTACTCTTGGGGAGCTTCTTCTTTTTCTGCTTCAGCAAGTAAGGCTTGAAGTTCAGGTTTTTTTGCTTTGGGATTGAATTCTACATTTAATTCAGTAAGTTTTTCTTTAAGTTGGACAACTGTAAGTTCTGGTTCTTGGGGAGCTTCTTCAATAATTGGGGCAAATTCTTCTGCTTGCGCTTTGGTTAAATAAGTTCTCCTTGCCCTAAGAAAAGCTTTATCATCTTCTGAAAATTGGTCTTGGGGTTTTCTAAGTAGATTATCAAATATTTCTTGCGCTTCTTTATTCATATTACTATAGTAAGGAATAAAATTATATAATGTCAAGTCCCTATTTTTTGTTTCGTTTTAAAACTTTTTTAACTTTTGCCCGAATTTTTTTCTTTCCCTTTTTAGCAATTGCTTCTTCCCGATATCCAATACTTCTTCCGGCTTGCGCTCTAGTCATCGAAGAACCGACAATTTTACCTGTTTGCAGGTTTTTAATTTTAAAAGGTCTTTTAGAACCTTTTCTGACAATAATCGCGTAAGGCATATTATTTTTTAAGTTGCGGATACCTTCTATAAACTGCTCTTTTAACTGCCATTTCTTCCGGTTTCCCAGAACTTCTTGCTAACGCGTTTCTTGCGTGATTAATGTCCTCGATTGGATAACCTTTTGTTTTTGGAAATACAAAGGCACTTGTGGGAAGATTTTGTCTTGCCTGATAAGTTAATTTCTTATTTTTCTTTTTCATCATCGGCATTTGTCCCTGCATCGGCATATTTGTTAAAGGCATTTTAACTTTTCCGCCCTTTCCTGATGGTTTAGAGCCTTTTTTACTTCCTCTTTTATGGGTTTTTAGCCAATCCGCTAATCCTTGAGGCAATCCCTTTTTCTTTACAACTTTCTTTACAACTTTTTTGACAATCTTTTTCTTCATACCACCACCTCCTTTAAACCTATTATAAAGTTTCTGTTTTTGTTTTTTCCCCATTTTATTAACATTTTTCTTAGTAAGTTTTCTAACATTTTTCTCGTGCATTTTAGGATGTATTCTGTGATTTTCTTCGTGCATTATGCTATCAATTAATTCTCCTTTTTTACCTTTTAACTTTGCTTTTTTCTTATTAATCCGGATTACTTTTTTTTCTAAATCCGTATCGCCATAAGCGCGCATTTTGTTATCCACAATTCTTTTAAATTTCTTAGGTTGAATAAACTTTATCTGATTATTTTGTCTTTTAACAATACCCACTTTGATTGTCCTGGGTTTTTTGGGGGCATTTGAATAAACTCTTGATATTTTTATTGTAGATTTTGCCATTTTATCCTTTCTGTTTAGCCTTTGCGAGTTGTTCTAACTGTTTTTCAATAAATTGTTGCGCTTTTTGAGGACTTTGTAAATAAACATCGAGAAAAATGAGTTCTTGGAGTCTTGCCTTAAGCCTATGATCTCTTTCTTTTGATTCTTCATCCACAATCAAAAGTTTTGAAAGTTCTTGTTCTACTCCGGTTTTTAATGTAGTAACCATATTTTGGATTGAAGAAACAGTTACTTCTTTCGTATCCAAAATTTCAATCCAGCCTCTAAAAGTATCTCTTTCTTCGGGGCGTAAGTCTTCAAGCGTTAATCCGAACTTTGATAATATTTCATTAAACATATACTTTAATAATACTCACAAAACTTATCCTGTTGCAACTGGTGGCGTTGGTTGCCCTGGATTTTGATTTACAGCATTGCCTCCCATTCCATTAGGCATTCCGCCGGCAGTTGGATTTGCTATTGCATTTTCTATAGCTTTTTGCTTTTTTTCTTCAAAATCCAATACCTCTTTCTTTTGGTCTGGATTTAATTCATCAAAATCAAGCAATTTTTCCTGATAAATTCTTTTTAATGGTACATTATCCGGCATTACGATAAGAGTTTGTTGTAAATTTTGAATTTGTTTTGCATCCTCTTGCTGTTTTTTGGTTTTTGGAACTACTCTTACTTTAAAACCACTCGGAGTTTTCCAATCTTTAGGAGAAATATCTGCTTTAAACATTGTTCCTCGATAACCTTTTTTATAAACTGTAATTGGTTCTAATTTGTCTACATTCGCTTCAATAAGTTTTATGAATTTCTGGCCGAAATTTTCCCAAGAAAGAGTATAGAAAATCGCCATTGATTCAACTCTGGCTTTTGCTTCCTGATAAGCTAACTTTATTTCAAAGGCTGTTACTTTATTTGGGTCAACTGCCCCTTCTTGTGTCGGAGTAGTTGCAACTGCATTACTTGCAAAATTACCAATAAAGTTAATAAGATTGGTTGTATCGCCTAAATCTGGAATAGTAACTTCCTGCATTATTTCATTTGGATTTCCTGGAACCGGATAGAATCCCCAAGGAACAGGTTCAAATGTCTGCGGTATAAAATCAGGCGTTGAAGAATTATAAAATCTCATTGAATAGTTTCTTAAAGTCCTATTTTCAACTTCCTGCGACCACCAGGAATCCATTACTTTATTAGGATTAAGAAGAATATCTCCCATCGCATCACTCCAAAAGTCTGTTCTTTCTACATCATCCGCCCAAGAATCATACGGCAAATGATTTTGCCAGAAATGGTCTTTGGTTTCTCCCAATATTTCTTCAAGTGGCTTTTCTATTAAAGTTCTTAAGTTTTCAGCAACCAAAGCGTACCAATAAACCTCTTTATTCAATTTATAATCGAACTTCTTATAATAAAACTCATTCAACTCAATGTAGGTTTCTCCCAACATAGGATTATCGACATCTGGTACTCCCAAGTCTTTTAGTCTTTGATTTTTATCGCGGAATGCAGTTAAGTTTTCTTCAATTTTTATTAATCCCTGTTGACTTGCAGTATATCTTTTAAGTTCTGCAACCGCATCCTGGTCGTATTTATCGTTTATCTCCAAAGAGCTTAAAGCTCTATAAATATGCTCGTGGATTAAAACTCTGGTAGTGTCAATGTCTGTTGGGTCTGTGTATCTGTCAACTGAAACGTCTTGGGGGTCTTCAATGGTAAAGATAACTTTTCCATTAACAATATTTAATTTTTTAAAGGTTCTGCCGAAAAGCATTACTTGTTTTTTATCAACAATATCTTTAAGGACAAGTTTATTTTCTTCGGCACAATTTTCCCAATATTCATTAAAATATATTTCTGCCTGTTCGTTATTGTCTAAATTATCAAAAAACATTAAAGGAGGATCATCAACATCTTTTAAAGCAGATTTTATGGAAAGTTTCATTAAAGGAAGATGAACTGATTGTCTTTGCGTTAAACGATTGGTAAAAACTGTTCCTCTATAAAGCGCATAAATTTCTTCCCAAATAAGATGTCTTCTTCCTCTAAAGTTTAGGTTTCCTTCCTTCTTTTTACTTAATATCGAAGCAGTTTCATCTGGTTGAATTTGTTCTTCTTCGGGGACTAAAGGAACAGTTATTTCGTTTGTTTTAGGATTATCCATATATTCAAATATTAACAACAAAAATTAGATAATGGCAAGTCCTGAAAAGATTGGGGGAGGAAAGGATACTGCGGGAGGTGGGAACGCAGTCCGTCTTATTCTTGTTATTACGACTAACCCTCCTCCAATCTTCCTATTTAATATTAGCCAAAATTTCTATTTTTTCCAAATAAAGGTTGCACTCCCTGATTTGCCATTACTTCTACAGGCGGTTTGTAATATGCCGGTACTCCTTCTAAGAAAGTTTTTGAATTAAGTTCTGCAAACATCCGCATCATTATCATATCCCCAAAGTCTGGACTTCTGCCAAGAAGTGCTTTCATTTCTTCTTTGGAAATAATTTGCAAAGGTGCATCTGCAGTTTTCTCTTTTCTCCTAACCTGTTGTAAGTCCTGGATAATTAGTTCTTTCTGTTCTTCGGAAATTTTGGCACTTATAGCAACTTGATGATTATTAACCTTTTCCGCGAGCATAAAATAACATTGACTTCTAAGATTTAGGTAGTTTTCCTTTATTTCTACTTCTTCAATGCCATCTTTAGTTCTTACTTGTTCTTTTCTTTTAATTGGGGAAGCATTGCCAATAAATCCCTTCACGCCTTTTAAATTGTCAGTAACTCCTCCCCCTACTCCGTCATCGTCAATAATTGCGTGTGAATAAGGAATTGCGCGTTGAATGAGAAGATCTCTTGTTTCTTGTGTGGTTATATCAAGTCCCTGCTTTCCCTTTTCAATTATTTCCGTTAAATTAAGCCCGTGCCATAAGCCAGTAACAATTCTATCCCTGCCAAAACGCGCTACATCCTCTGTAAGATACTTTTCAGGGTTTACCTCTATGGTATTGGTAAAAAGGTCAACAATGTTGTCGTAGCTCATTAAAGCGCCTTCTGAACTATCGTATTCCCACAGTCCCTCTTTAAGTCTTGCTCTGGTTACAGGGTCGGTTATTTGATTAAGTCTTTCCTCTGCACCTTTGGCCGTATAAGGATTATCGTTATAAAGAGATTGGATAAAAGCATAACCATCTGCAAGCTCGCCTTTTTTAAACGGTTTATAAAAAAGTCTATAGAGCCAATTCTGAAAAGGATTACAGGTTAATAAGATTTTAGGCGGTGTTAAACCGAAATCGTCATTTTTCCATCTGCCAACTCTTGCTTTTAAAACATCAAAGGCTTTAAATTCAACTTCTCCGGCTTCTTCAACCCATCCCCCGGTAAATTCTAAAGAGCCTAAGGATTGAAACTCTGGGTCTGTAGGCTTTGGTTTTAAGTCCAATAAATCAATTCTTGAACTATTACGGAATTGAATATAGTTATATTCTCCGTTTAAGTGCCAATCTGATTGCGGTATGTGATGAAAAGCGCATACTTTTTGAAAAGTGATATAAGTCGTTGCCATTATGTCTTTTAATTCTTTTCTGCCTATAAACCATTTACTCCCTGGATAACGATAACAATTGGTTATTAACCATTCATTGCCTAACCAAGACTTACCACCTTCTGCGCCACCGCCAAATAAAATAAAACGGGTTATTCTATCCCAAAGTTTTTGATAAGCGTAATGTTGTTTTACTGTTGGCTCGATTGTTGGAACGATGTTTTCACTCATCTGTTTTTTGTTCTCCAGTCTTAGGAGGAAGATAATTAAATCCAACTATTTGTTGTCCACCGGAAGTAATATCTGTTTTAACTTTAATATTCCAATCATCAAATTTTCTTTCCAAAATCCAGGCAAATCGTTGCCAACCTTTTGGATCATCTTGTAAGTCAGAAAACAGTCTGTCTTTCTGTAAAATTAAATTCCTTTTTATTAATACGACAAAAGTTTTTCCGTTTTTATCTAATTCTTCTTCGTTTCCTTCTCTGGCTTTTGCTTTCCATCTCTGAAAAGTCCTGTCATCAATTCTTTCTTTTTTGGACAATTTGTCATTGATAAGAAATAATAAATCCTCGTCTGTGTGAATTATTGCATTAATGTTGTAAGTTATTACTTCGTTTGCAACATCAATGAATTTTTTTGTAAGTTTTGTGGGTCTTCCGTTTTTCTTTTTTGCTTCCAATTCTTTTAAAGCTTTTTGGACTAATTCTCTTTGGTGTTCTTTTTTTTCTTTGTCTGTAATCTTTTTAAATCTGGGCATTGTGTTTTTTCCTTTCCCTCTTGTGTTTGGAAATTCGTTTTGCTTGTCTTATTTTAAATCTTTTATTCTTTGGTTTATTCATATAATTTAAACCATCTTTTCTGTCCGTAAAGTTTTCCGTGTCGGAAGCCTTTCTTCTTATAATAACCTGAAAACTTAAATCCTGCTTTCTTTACAATTAATTCCATCGGATCATTGTCTAAAGTATAAAGATCTATTCCTTTTCCATTCCAATTCTTTTTGCAATAATCCTCTGCAAATTCAAGAAGTTTTGTCCCGATTCCGTTTCTCCGGAATTCTTTTAAAATATAGATTTCGTCAATATAATCAAAGCCTACAAGGTCATCGGAAGAAAGAATAGTAAATCCAGCAAGTTTGTCATCCGCTAAAACTACAATTGAAACTTTATATTTATTATTTTTGAAGATATCCACTTCTACTCCGTGAAAACCTAAGTAGCCGTTGTCTTTTCCTTCCAATAATTTATTGTGGAAAAATACTTCGTCTGCATCCGTTCCGTATCGAAAAGTTAATTTGGGGATGGTTATTAAAGTAGCGTTGTTTTTCATAAACAGTTTGCTCCTATCTTTAATTTTACCAACTAAAATTGTAAAGTTGCAAGCTCCAAATTAATTTATTGTCCTTATTTGGACATAATGGTTTCTGTGTGAAAAATCAATCGCTTTTCGTATAAACCCTTTTCTTATTAAATCTCCGACTGCAATTTTTGCCGTTGTTGGACAAACTGGTTTTTCCTGATGCGCTAATTCCTCAATTATTAATTTATGTGGAATTGGTGTTCTGTTTTTTCTTGCCCAAGTAGAGATTAAATGCATTATTATTACTTGTAGAGCAGATAACTCTCCTTTACCTTTATTTATTTTTAAAGACATTGACCGACACCTCCTTTCGGAAAGTGTTATCAAGTAATTTCAATTTTGATGAATATCTATTCATCTTTTAAAATTTCGTTGTTCTAAACTGATTGCAGAACCTTAAAAAAAGACTTATAGTCAAAAATGGCTCTTTTTTGCCTTAATTTGGTTTTAAGTCTGCTTTTGGCTCTTCCTTTTTTGGTTCTTCTACTGGCGTGTCTGTAATGATTACTTCGCCTTTTTCCGCATCAAAATTAACCATTCTAGTATATCCGGGAATTACTGATTCAATTGAAAGTCTTTGTTTAATTGCCTGTTTTTTAATAATTAATGAAAAGTTTATTGCTTCATTTAAAATCCTTAATAATCCGTCTGCCGTATGAACAGCTTGAAGATTTTCCATTTCTTGCGTTGTCATCATTAATTTTTTAATTTTTGGGGTTTTTGGATCTACTTTTGTTTTTTTAGACATATTTATCACTCTCCTTTCTATTAAATATTAAAACCTATAAAAAATCAAATTAAGCTTCATCTTATTGGAACTCCTTTTACAAACTCTAAAATTAGGTGCGCGGAATATATTAAAAATCCCATTATTAAAATCCAAATGATTGTAAATATAATTAATAATCTCTTAAAGATTTTCATAATTTTGGTTGAACTTTTCTGTTATTAATAATTTCCTGCAGTATTTTTTCCATCTCCCCTGCCGGTAAAACTTCTATCTCTGAATGACAAGGATTGCATCCTAAAACAACTTTTAAAAGATCTTCTTTTGTCAATTTTCTGCGCTTTTTAAGATGGGCAAACCCTAAAGCTGTATTTTTCCAACAAACTTTTCTTTTAAAAATCCTTTAAATTTCATCTTAATCAGTCTTTTGTGTTAAAAGGTCAGGGTTAATTAAATAAAAACTATCTGGTGGACAATCAATTCTTGAATGAACTAAAATTCCATTTAGACTTTTATGTCCTCTTAACGGTGCAGGCGGTAAACATTGCATACAGGCTGGTTCCGATTTTTTAATATCTATTTTAAAGTTATATTTTCCTTTTAAATTTTTCATTTCCAAATTCCCTTCTTATACATCTTATTTGTTAAATCAATAATTAGTTCTGTAAAAATATGCCCTAATTCTTTTTCTTTTTTACTACATCCCGTTTCAAAATTGGCAACCTTATATTGTAATCTATACATCCAAAAAGCGGTTGTTGCCGCAGAAACAATAGTGATTCCTCTTTCTTTTTCCTGCTCCATCCAATCCATCTGGGTGGTTCCTTCGTCGATATCTCCGATTTTGTAGGTTTTTCCGGTATAGAAAAGAATACGCTCGGTAGTTGTAGTTTTACCCGCGTCAATATGGGCAATAATGCCAATGTTTCTTACTTTATCTAATGTTTTTAATCTATCTTCTGCCATAATTTTTGCTTAAAAAAACTTCCCTCGCAAGGAAGCTAAATAAGTATAACATATTTTCAATAAAGATTCCATCGTATATTCCTATACCTTTATAGGCTTACCTATAGTCCTATAGCTATTGACAAATAGAATATGAATTGCTATATTGTGTATATCCGTACAAGGATTAGCGCTTTTGGAGAACGTTGCTTTCGTCCTGACTCAGCCACTCTCCCTATTTAATTCTTCTCTTTTTTAGATTCTTTTTCTTTTTTACTACATCCCGTTTCAAAATTGGCAACCTTATATTGTAATCTATACATCCAAAAAGCGGTTGTTGCCGCAGAAACAATAGTGATTCCTCTTTCTTTTTCCTGCTCCATCCA
>JAKAEH010000172.1 GCA_021825955.1 bacterium
AAAAAGCATTCTTGTTTTCTTCCCTCCAAATTCGAAATTATGCTCTCTTTTAACGTGTTCTACAAAAAGGGTTCTGTCGCTTTTAAAGTTTATTCCGACAGACAAAGAAGATGCTTCGCTTGCTATTTGATTTACAAGTTCAAGATCTACATCTTCTTTTGTCAGAGAATTTACTATTTTTTGGGAAAACTCGTCTTTTCCTATTTCTGCAACCAGTCCGCTTTTAAAACCGAGCCTTGAAATTCCTACGGCAACATTAGCAGCATTTCCGCCTATAGATAAATCGTATTTTTTGACTTCGATTTTCTCACCGTGGCCAAAACGGAGCTCATTCGTTTCTTTATCGAGCTTTACATGAGAATTTTTTTCATCAATTGTAAGAAATACATCAATCGTTGCATTTCCAACAGATAAAGAGTCTACGGGCAGCATAATATTATCGTATCCGAATATTATCTTTATTTCAATTACTTACTTGACTTAATTATGTATAATTGACACATGGGAAATGCAAAGGAAGATAGGAGTTTATGGAGTCATCCTCATTTCGGAGATCCGAGAGTAGACCCTTCTGCAAGAAGAAGACCAGGCATATTTGATTTAGATTCGGACATAGTAAAGACTGAAGGTTCTCCGGTAACACCGGAAACACCTACGGTTCCCGAAAGGAGAACTCCAAGAACTCTTAGATTTAAAAGAGGAACTGTTTTGTATAGGTCTTTATTTGACGGTAACAAAAATCCTGTCTTGCCCCAAAACTTTTCCCAAGCCGAGGATTTCAGACGAGAAATTCTTCAGTTCGAAGAAGATTTAGAAGTATCGGAAAGATCAATCGGGCCGGGAAAAAGAAAATCGGAAATAATTAAAAAATTAGGAACGACAGCCTACGGCCCATTTGTAGAAGTTGTATTGCACAGAAAAGATGAAAAAGGGAATGAGATAGAAGAAAAAAGATTTGTAAGTCTTTTAGACAGAAGTTTACCAAGAGACAATCAGAGAAGAAGATTTAAAGAGCAGAACAGGTAACTATTTTTTCAATTCGAGCTTTTCTATCCTCCTAAGAATTTCAAGCATCATTTTTTGCTGGTTTTCCAAATGCTCGAGAATGGATTCTATTTCTTTTTCCGCTTTCTTATCTGTTTCGAAATCGTGTTCGGAGCGAAGTTCGGCGTGTTTCCCTTGGACATTCTGTCCTATTAAAAGAAGAGGCATTAAATGAAGCTGAATAAGGTTTGAGATAAAAAGCCATAAAACAAAAGCAGGATATGGGTCAAATCTTAAACTTTTGGGGGCTAGAATATTCCAGGAAAGCCAAATAATTGTCCAAATGAAGATAATAAAGAAAAAACCCATGGTACCTATTCTTTCAGTTATAAAAAGTGCCAGTTTGTCCATTTTAGACAAGCGAGAGCGGTGAATTACGTTTACATTTTTTACAGGATATTCTTTCTTAATATTTTCTATAGAAGATTTTTCCATAATCTTAGAGTATCACAATAATTATATTTTTCAAATTAATAGCAGAATTAGACAGAAGATAATTGATAAAAAATTTATATTTGTTCCCCGCAGGTTCGGACAGATTTTATCACTTGTTTAAAAACGTGGCCCTTAGGAGTTAATGAATATTCAACTTTTGGAGGAACCTCGGCATATATTTTCTTTTTAATATATCCTTCTTTTTCCAATTCTTGAAGTCTTTTGGAAAGGGTTTTGGGATTTATATCTCCGACACTTCTTTCCAGTTCGCCAAACCTTTTAGTCCCATTTAAAAGGGAATTAAGGATTAAAATTGTCCACTTGCTTCCTATTATTTTTGCAACTTTTGAAACTTCAAGTAAATCTGCATCCATACTATACTTTTAGTAACTACTTGACAAAGTCTAGCACCTGCTCTATACTTTGTCAAGTATGGATAAATGGATACAAATTCCCTCAAAAGAAATAGTAAAGCAGACGATAGAATCTCTTAAAAAACATAATATCGATGCCTATTTTGTTGAAACCGAAGAAGAAGCAAGGAAAAAATTTTTTGAACTTTTGCCTGAAGGAGCGGAAGTATTAAACAGTTCTTCGGAAACCCTGGACAGTTTCGGTATATCAAAAGAAATAATGGAATCGGGTAAATATAGTGCAATAAAAAACCAGTTAATGAAAATGGACAGGAAAACTCAAGGAAGAGAAATGCAAAAAATGGGTTCTGCACCGGAATGGGCAGTTGGAAGTGTCCACGCAGTGACAAAAGAAGGCCAAATTTTGATTGCCTCAAAAACCGGAAGCCAATTGGCAGGATATGCTTATGGTGCTGAGCACGCAATTTGGATAGTAGGAGTGCATAAAATAGTAGATAATGTAGATGAAGGAATAAAAAGAATATTTGAGCACAGTTTGCGGTTGGAAAGCGAACGTGTAAAAGTGGCTTATGGAATGGAACATAGCGACGTAGAAAGAATCTTAATTATGTACGGAGAAAACATGTCCGGACGCTCAACAGTAATTTTTGTAAATCAAGTTATCGGCGAATAATTTTGACAATTTCCCCCAATTAGTATTACTATTTATTAGCGATGAAAATAATAAATTATTTAATTAAGGCATTATCTTCAGAAATTGCTTATGCCCATTGCGATATCCCTTGCGGAATTTATGACCCACATCAGGCGCAGCTTGCGGCGCATACAGTTATTAGAATGACACAGCTTCTTACGGATTTAAAGCGAGAAGATGAAACAAAAGCGGAGCATGATATTGCGAGATTAACCCACGTTAAAGAAGACCACTCAAACCTTTTAGAAGAAGAATTGGATACTCTTAGAAACGACTATTTTAAGGAAGAACATTATAAGGAATATCCTAACCTCCACGAACTT
>JAKAEH010000173.1 GCA_021825955.1 bacterium
GGTCATCCCTTAGGAGATCAGCGGGGAGCAGGTTATGTACTTGGCGCAACGCTTGGCGGAGGATTAAGAAAAGACGCGGTATTAAAAGGAGCTCAATTGGAATACGCATTTAATAAAAAAGGCATAGAAAAGAGATACACAACGACACCGGTGACGGAAATGGGCATTATAAAAGCTCAGCAACTAACCCAAAAATAGACTTCCGGGGAAAATTTGGCTTTGAACCAATGTACGATATATCGATATATGATGCATTGAATTATTTTTGCAGAGAAAATTTGGGATAGAATTTATATTTTTATTAACAAGAGTAGCCGATAGTGATATAATTTCTTTGTGAAGAAACTTTTCTTTGCATCTATTCTCGGAGCTTTGCTTTTGTTGTTTGTTCAAGTCTTTGCCGTACCACTATTAATAATCCCCCTGTTTGCAATTATTTACCTTGCTCCAGATAACAAAGAAAAAAATACTGCTTAGGAAAAATTTGGATTTGAAACCGCCTTCTTTATTATTACTAGTATACTAGTAATTAATCTTCCACAAGAAATGCATGCTGGTGGGATTAGTAGGCAAATAAAATTGCCAAAAAAAATTGGCTTTGTCCTTGGGCATACTCAGGATTTAAAGAACCGCAAGTAGTATAATTTCCCTATGAAAAAAATAGTATTTGGTTTTCTGTTAGCTCCTGTAATTTTCGTTATAATTACCCAACTATCTTTATTAACTAATATTTTTCTGATTCTTTTGCTTGCGATAATATTTTTACGGGGAATACAGAAAATTGAATCAATGCACTAATTCTTTTTAGCGCGAAACATTTGCATTTATCCTTTAAAAATTCTTAACGATATTTATTCCCTCGACTCCGCTCGAGATTCGGAATTAGACACTAGAAATTGAGGGCTGATTCTGATAAACTGGTTTACATGGCAAAGAAAGCTGCGGAAGAAAAGATAGCAAAAAACGATTATTCAGCCGCGCAAATTCAAGTCCTGGAAGGACTTGAGCCGGTCAGAAAAAGACCCGGAATGTACATCGGTTCCACCGACATAATCGGCCTCCACGAATCTTTAAGAGAAATAATTGATAACTCTGTTGATGAAGCTCTAGCGGGTTTTGCAAAAAATGTTTGGATTGTTTTAAACAAAGACGGCAGCGCAACGGTTGTTGACGACGGTAGAGGAATCCCTGTTGATATTGTTAAAAACTACAAAAAGTCGGGTCTTGAAATTGTTATGACAAAGCTTCATGCCGGAGGAAAATTCGGAGGAAGCGCATATAAAATTTCCGGCGGTCTTCACGGAGTAGGAGCATCTGTTGTAAACGCACTTTCCGAGTGGACGTGGGTAGAAATCAAAAGAGACGGAAAAATATATACACAGGATTACGCAAGAGGGAAAACGACAACAGATTTAAAAATAGTTCCGCATTCAAGGCTTGATTATGATTTTACAGAAAGAGAAAAAACTGGAACCACAACAACTTTTTACCCGGATAAGGAAATATTTTCTACAATTGAATTTGAATTCGACACAATCAAGAAATTAATAAGGGAAAGAGCATATCTTGTCCCAAGTCTTTATTTCCATTTATTTGATAAAAGGGAAGGGCAGGAAAAAGAAGTCCACTTTTATTTTGAAGGCGGAATTACGGCCCTTATTACAAAACTTAACGAAAACAAAGTGGGAATCCACAAAGTAATTTATATAGAAAAACAGGAAGGAGAGGTAAACGTCTCTATGGCTTTGCAGTACAACGAGGGATATGCGGAAAATGTCGAGTCGTATGTAAACGTTATTAATACAATAAACGGAGGAACACATTTAACAGGTTTTAGAATGGCATTAACAAGGGCCATTAACGATTACGGCAAAAAAATAGGAAGCTTTAAAGAAGACGAAGAAGGAATAACAGGGGACGACACAAGAGAGGGTTTAACTGCAGTTGTCTATGTAAAAATGCCGCAGGATAGAATCCAATTTGAAGGCCAGACAAAAGGAAAACTCGGTAACGCGGAAATCCAACCCATTGTACAAAGTATCGTAAAAGAAGGACTTTCAACTTATTTTGAAGAAAATCCTCAGGACGGAAGAAAAATTTTAGAAAAAGTTTACCTGGCTGCAAAAGCAAGGCTTGCTGCAAAAGCGGCAAAAGAAGCAATACTTAGAAAAGGCGCTTTAGAAGGAAGTTCACTTCCTGGAAAACTTGCGGATTGCCAGGAAAAAGACCCAAGCGTTTCGGAATTATATTTGGTTGAGGGAGATTCTGCAGGAGGAAGCGCAAAACAAGGCAGAGATAGAAAGTTCCAGGCAATTCTTCCATTAAAAGGAAAAATTTTAAATACCGAAAGGGCAAGGCTTGATAAATTAATCGAACACGAAGAAGTTAAGAATTTAATTATTGCTCTTGGAATGGGAATAGGGGAGACAATTAAATTCGATAAATTAAGATACCACAGAATCATAATAATGACCGATGCGGATGTTGACGGAGAACATATAGAAACTCTTATTTTGACATTCTTCTTCAGGCACATGCCCGAAGTTATAAAAGAAGGGTTCCTATATATAGCAATGCCTCCTTTATACAAATTACAGTCCGGAAAAGATATCCAATACGCTTACTCCGATGAAGAAAAAGATACTGCAATAAAAGCATTAAACGGAAAATCCGTAAGCCTTCAAAGGTATAAAGGTCTTGGAGAAATGAACCCTGCGCAACTTTGGGAAACAACAATGAACCCCGCAAATAGAATTCTAAAACAGGTAGGTATCGACGACGCGGAAGTTGCGGATGCCACTTTTACAATGCTTATGGGAGACGAAGTTCCTCCAAGGAAACACTTTGTACAAAGCAACGC
>JAKAEH010000174.1 GCA_021825955.1 bacterium
TAAAAAAATATCTCCCTTAAAATCCGAAGGGGCAATGATAACCACCGAAATTCTTGCCAGAGCCAAAAGGAAAAAACTGAAAATTGCACAGGTTGAGGTTGCACATTTTCCCAGAATATATGGAGATCAAAGCGGAGGCAACGTAAGAGTAATATTAAGAGCGGTAAAAGAAAGTTTTTTTCTTTGGCTTAGTTTAAATTATGGAAGAAATTGATATAGAGGCTGTAACAAAAAGGTCTATCCGCGGTGTTTTTGCGTTAGTTTCAAGAACCTTCGCAATTCAGGTAATAGGTTTAATTGCCAATCTACTCTTAACTATTTTTCTATCCCCCTCGGTTTTCGGAGTATTCTTTGTCGTTTCCGCCGCAATAGCATTCCTTTCCTACTTTTCCGATATAGGACTTGCTGCTGCTCTAATACAAAAAAAAGAACCCATAACAGAGGAAGAATTAAAAACTACTTTTACCATTCAACAGATTCTTGTTATTTCTGTTGTTATTATAGCGTTGCTTTTGTCGGGATTGGTCAAAGATTTTTATCATCTGGACAGCGACGGACTTCTTTTATTTCAGGTTCTTATAATTTCATTTTTTCTTTCCTCCCTTAAAACAATACCATCCATACTTATGGAAAGGGAACTGCGTTTTGAAAAGCTTGTGATACCCCAGATTGTAGAAAATCTCTTTTTTAATGTTGTTGCCGTAGTTTTAGCTGCCAACGGATTTGGCGTAGCAAGCTTTACTTTTGCGGTACTTGCAAGAGGAATATCCGGAGTAATAGCAATTTATATAATTAACCCATGGAGAATTGGTTTGGGTTTTCAGAAAAATGCTGCTAAAAAACTTCTTTCTTTTGGTATTCCTTTTCAAACAAACAGTTTTCTCGCCTTAATAAAAGACGATTTGCTTATAGCTTATCTTGGTAAAGTTTTGCCCTTAGCACAAGTCGGGTATATTGGTTTTGCCCAAAAATGGGCATTCGTTCCGCTAAGGCTTATTATGGATAATGTTATCCGGATTACTTTCCCTTCTTTTTCAAGGCTTCAGGAAGACAAAAACGTTTTGCGCAAAGCCGTTGAAAAATCAATCTTTGCAGCATGTTTTCTAATTTTTCCAAGCCTTATGGGCTTGGTGGTTCTTTCTCCATATTTCATACATATAATTCCTAAGTATATTAAATGGGAGCCTGCGGTTTTATCGTTAGCATTCTTTGCTGTAAATGCGGCATTTTCTTCGGTTTCCACACCTCTTACGAACGCTTTAAGCGCAATAGGAAAAATAAAAGTAACGTTGTATCTTATGGTTTTCTGGACTATTGCTACTTGGGCCTTAACACCTCTTTTTATTGTGTGGTTTGGTTTTAACGGTGTTGCGTATGCTTCTGCTTTGATAGCATCTTCTGTAGTCATTGTTATTTATATAGTAAAAAGGTTTATGGAATTTAGTGTTTTAAGGGTTGTTCTAAACCCGCTCATAGCTACAGCAATCATGGGAACTGTTGTTTATTTTTTAAGCCCGTTGGTTATAAAAAATATGCTAACGCTTTTCTTTGTGGTTGCCCTAGGTGCTGTGTTATACTTTTTAACGATGTTTGCTTTAGCAAAGAAGGAGATTTTATCAGACATCGAGCTTATTCGGGAAAATTTAAAAAATTAATATGGCAAAACTTTCCGTAGTCATTTCCGCTTATAACGAAGAGAAAAGAATATCTTCCTGTCTTGAAGCATCAAAGTTTGCGGACGAAATAGTAGTTGTTAATAATTCCTCCACGGATAAGACTGAAGATATAGCAAAAAAATATACAAAGAATGTTTATAGACAGAAGAATGATCCTCTTAGGTTGGATATTTTAAAAAATTTGGGATTTGAAAAAGCAACAGGCGATTGGATATTAAGCTTAGACGCTGATGAGATAGTATCTAAAGAGTTGGCAGAAGAAATAAAAGAGGTTCTAATAAATCCCCAAAAGGAGGCTTATTATATTCCACGAAAAAATATAATGTTTGGCAAGTGGTTAGAGCACAACAAAGGATGGTATCCCGATTATCAGTTAAGGCTTTTTAAAAAAGGTAAAGGTAGATTTGTTCAAAAGCATGTTCATGAACCGCTTGAAGTTGTGGGAGAAAAAGGATATTTGATAAATCATATAAACCATGAGAACTCACAAACAGTCGAGGAATTTGTTAGAAAGCACGCATTTACATACGCACCCAACGAAGCCCAAAATATCCTAGACAGAGGTTACGTTTTTTCGAAATTCGATGCAATAAGATTCCCTGCAAGAGAATTCTTGAATTGGTTTTTTGCAAGGGAAGGATACAAAGACGGCCTGCACGGTTTAATGCTTGCTATTCTTATGGCCTTTTACCATTTTATGGTTTTTGCATACATTTGGCAGAAGAAAGGTTTTGTCGAGGATGACTCAAAGAACTTTCTGGGAGAAACAGAGGAGGAAATAAAGAAAATAAATAAGGACTTGGCATTTTGGTTTTTTAACGAAAAGAAAAAATCAATAAAGAATCCGATTAAGAAAAACCTCTATAAAGTAGCCGGTAAAATCCGCATATGACAAACGTTTTTATTTCGATAGTAAACTTTAACGGGAGTAAAGATACTATCGAATGTTTAGAATCTATAGACAAATTAAACCTGGAAGATATTAAATTGGGAGTTATTGTTGTTGATAATGCCTCGATAGACGACAGTATTGGAACACTTAAAAACTTAAAGCTTAAGAGTTCAAACTTAAAAATAATAGAGAATAAAGAGAACTTGGGTTTTTCGGGAGGGCATAATGTGGGTATTAAATATGCTTTAGAAAATGGGGCGGATTATGTTGTTGTTTTAAATA
>JAKAEH010000175.1 GCA_021825955.1 bacterium
CCTCAAATGACCGAAAGAGGAACCTTTATTGTAAACGGAATAGAAAGAGCAGTCGTAAACCAGCTTGTTAGAAGCCCGGGAGTTTTCTTTACAGCTGTTCAAGATAACGTTACGGGAAAAAATTTATTTACATCCGAAATAAGGCCGGTCCACGGAAGCTGGCTTGAATTTACAACAACAAGACACGAAACAATAATGGTAAAAATAGACAGAAGAAGAAAGTTTTTGGCATCAACATTCTTAAGAGCATTAGGGCTTTCCTCAAACGAAGACATAAAAGAAAGATTTAAAGATTTGGAAGCGGACGGAAAAATTTCTTTTATAGAAAACACCCTTCAAAAAGACGAAACAGGAGACTCAACAGACGCTTTGATTGAAATTTTCAAGAAAATGCATCCCGGAGAGCCGGTTGTTCTGGATAAAGTAAGAGAAAACTTTAACGGAATGTTTTTTAACAACAGAAGATATGATTTGGGAGAAGTAGGACGCTACAAGATAAATAAGAAACTTCAAGGAACCCCCGGATTTAATCCTGCAGATAAAGACACAAAAATATTAACAGTTGACGATATTATCGGAGCAATGAGCTTTTTAATAGGTTTGGCTCAAGGAAAAGACGGAGTAGACGATATTGATTCTTTGGCAAACCGAAGAGTAAGATGCGTAGGGGAATTGGTTGCGGCAACAGCATTTAGAATCGGAGTATTAAGGCTTGAGAGAAGCATAAAAGAAAGAATGACATTAATCCAGCCCGACGTCCCTGTTTCTATTGCAGGACTTATTAATGCAAGACCGATTATGGCATCAATCAACGAATTCTTCAGAACTTCCCAGCTTTCCACAATTTTAGACCAAACAAACCCGTTATCCGAAATAGACAATCTAAACAGGCTTACGGTTATGGGAACCGGCGGAATTTCAAGGGAAAGAGCGGCTTTCTCTATCCGCGACATAAATTCTTCACAGTATGGAAGAATTTGTCCCATCAGAAGCCCTGAGGGACCGAATATCGGTTTGGTAACATATATGGCTTTATATTCAAGAGTTAACGAATTCGGATTTTTGGAAACTCCGTACAAAAAAGTAGTTCATGAAAAAAGCGGCAAGAGCATTATTTCAAAGGCAACAAACGAAATGGTTTACATGGCAGCAGACGATGAGAGAGAACATTATATTACCCACTCGGAAGCGTTAACTGACAAAGACATAATAGGGGAAGAAAGAGTCGCCGCAAGATACAAGGGAGAATTTATAGAAACCGAAAAGGAAAATGTAGAATTTGTAGATGTTGCTCCAAGACAAGTCGTAGGAAGTGCCGCATCTTTGATTCCTTTTATAAGCCATGACGAAGCAAACAGAGCTTTAATGGGTACTCATATGCAGTGCCAAGCAGTTCCTTTGGTAAAACCCGCAAGTCCCGTTGTAGGAACAGGAATGGAAAAAGCAATTTCCGCAGTTATGGGAAGGGTTATATCGGCTCCGTTTGACGGAACAATTACTTATGCGGATGCAAATAAAGTAACAATAAAAGGAAAAGGTCCAAAAGAAGAAGCAACATATTATGTAGATTCATTCAGAAGAACTTCTCAGGCAACTTCCTATACACAAACAACAATGGTTAAAACAGGAGCAAAAGTTAAAAAAGGAGATCTATTGGTAGACGGACCGGCATCGGATAACGGAGAATTGGCTCTAGGACAGAATCTTACAATTGCCTACACGTCATTTGACGGATTGGGATACGAAGACGGAATCGTAATTTCCGAAAGACTTGTTAAAGAGGATGTTTTATCTTCTATTCACATAGAAAAATACGAAGCTGCAGTTGTAGAAACAAAATTGGGACCGGAAGAAACAACAAGAGATATTCCTAACGTTTCGGAAGAAGATTTGGCCAATTTGGATGAAGAAGGAATCGTTGTAGTCGGAAGTTTGGTAAGTCCGGGAGATATAATTGTAGGAAAAATCGCTCCAAAAGGAGAAACAGAATTAACAGCGGAAGAAAGATTGCTCAGGGCAATATTCGGAGAACAGGCAAGAGAAGTAAGAGATACATCTTTAAGAATGCCCCACGGAGAAAGAGGAACAGTTATAAGCGTTCAGATATTGGACAGGAAAAAAGGAGACGAATTGGAACCCGGAACAATAAGAAAAATACTCGTCGAAGTAGCACAGTTTAGGCATGTTGTAATCGGAGACAAACTTGCGGGAAGACACGGAAATAAAGGAGTAATTTCAAGAATTTTGCCGGAAGTCGATATGCCTCATTTGGCAGACGGAACAGCGGTCGACATTATAATTTCGCCAATTTCGGTTTTAGCCCGTATGAATTTGGGACAGCTTTTGGAAGCGCATTTGGGTTGGGCACAGTCAACGTTAGACTCGAAGGTCGGAGTACCGGTTTTTGAAGAAATAGAAGAAGAAAGAATTGTTGACGAACTAAAAAGAGCAGGCCTTCCCGTAGGCGGAAAAGCGATTCTTTACGACGGAAGAACAGGCGAACCGTATGAAAATCCGGCAGTCGTCGGAATCGAATACGTAATGAAGCTTATCCACATGGTCGAAGACAAAACACATGCGCGTTCGACCGGTCCATACTCATTGGTTACGCAACAGCCATTGGGAGGAAAGGCTCAAATGGGAGGACAAAGATTGGGAGAAATGGAAGTCTGGGCTTTGGAATCTCACAGAGCAAGATATACTTTACAAGAAATGCTTACAATTAAATCGGACGACGTTGTAGGAAGAGCAAAAGCTTTTGAAGCTATTGTTAAAGGAACTGATATTCCTACACCTAAAGTTCCGGAATCGTTTAAAGTATTAATAAAAGAACTTC
>JAKAEH010000176.1 GCA_021825955.1 bacterium
GTGGCAGAGTAATTTGATTCCATTTGGTATATTATACCTCAAAGCAGCAAACTTGAGTCCTAATCAAGTCATTCTATGATAAAATTATATAACTATGTTCAAAGACCCAGTAATAAAAACCCTAGTTAAAAAGTACGGGCCGCCTAATTTTTTAGACAGAGAAGAACCTCTGTTTGAAAGCCTGCTAGGCTCAATTATTTCCCAACAGCTTTCTACAAAAGCCGCCGATACTATATATAAAAGGTTTTTGGCGCTTTTTAAAGGCAGGGTTCCGACTCCCCGGCAAATCTTAAATATGGACAAGGAAAAAATAAGAGGTGCCGGGATTTCCTATATGAAGATTTCTTATCTCAAAGACATAGCGAAAACCTTCGACGCGAAATTAATTGATGAGGAAAAAATTAAAAAAATGGACGACGCGGAAGTGATGGCCGAATTGATAAAGTTAAGAGGGGTAGGGAAGTGGACTGCGGAAATGATATTGATTTTCAATTTAAAAAGGCCGGATATATTTTCGGCAGGCGACTTTGGCTTAAGACGTGCGATAAGGCTTTTATACGGAATTACCGGCGAAAAAGAAATATTGAAATTATCCGAGAAATGGAAACCTAACCGCTCCCTTGCCTGCTGGTATCTGTGGCAATCTCTGGACAACACTCCTAACGTTTGAGGGTAGAATTTTTGACACTGAGCGCCGTATATTAATGTTAGAAGTAGATATTCTATTCCAGCTTCTATTATCCAACTTCAAGATCTAACTTCCCCGCCTGCCAAAGCCCCAGCCCGCTTTGCAAGCAGAAGCGTTGCAGGCAGGTGGCACTGGCAGGCAGGCAGTTTTTATCGTCTAATCTCAAACAATTTATACCTTGAAAATAAGCTTAAACTTCCTTATAATAGGTAAGTTGATATGGATTTATCTGTGCTTTTTGTCCACAAATTAATAATACCGTTCGTAGCGGGAATTCTTTCCATACTCTATGGGTTTTTCCTGACTTACAGAGTCCTCTCCAAAGAACGAGGCGATAAAAAAATGAATGAGATTTCCGATGCAATAGCAGAAGGGGCAGCAGCTTACATGAAAAGACAATATTCTGTTGTTGCGGTTATAGGGGTTGCGATTTTCATTGTCCTTTATTTTGCTTTCGGAATAGTTACCGCAGCGGGTTTTGCAATTGGCGCAATATTCAGCACAACAGCGGGAGTTATAGGCATGAATGTCGCCGTAAGAAGCAATATCCGAACAGCCCAGGCGGCCAAAAAAGGCCTTTCGGCTGCTTTTTCCCTAGCGTTCCAGGGCGGAGCGGTAACGGGACTCATGGTTGCAGGACTTGCTTTGGTTGCGGTATCGGGGTTCTATTGGTACCTGGAAAAGTTTATGGGAAGCAATCTCCAGCCTTTAGTTGCCTTGGGTTTTGGCGGTTCCCTGATTTCGGTTTTTGCAAGATTGGGCGGAGGAATATTTACAAAATCGGCAGACGTAGGAACCGATATGGTAGGAAAAATTGAAAAAGGTATTCCCGAAGATGACCCGCGAAACCCCGGCGTAATTGCCGACTTGGTTGGCGACAATGTAGGAGACGACGCGGGAATGGCTGCAGACCTTTTTGAAACTTATGTTATTACCGCAGTTGCAGCAATGATTTTGGGACATTTGACTTTTCCTAAAGAAGGCGTAGTTGTTTTTTATCCGCTTTTAATAGGCGCTATTTCTATAGTTGCCAGCATTGTCGGAACATGGTTTGTAAGACTTTCGGGAAACGGGATAATGAAAGCCTTATATCAGGGGCTTATTGCCGCGGTACTTGTGTCCGTAGTAGGATTTTATATTTTAACACTCGGAATTTTCCCACACGGCTTGGGACAGATTCCGTTTATTAACCTATTTTATGCATCGATAATCGGGCTTGTCATAACTTTGGGTATGGTGGTTATTACCGAATACTACACTTCGAAAAAATTCGGGCCCGTTAAAACAATTGCAAAAGCATCAACAACCGGACACGGGACCAATATAATCGCAGGGCTTGCGGTATCGATGAAATCAACACTCGCACCTATCCTTTTAATCGTTGCTGCAATCTGGACAGCCTACACGCTTGCCGGACTTTACGGAATAGCCGTCGCCGCAATGAGCATGCTTTCTTTGGCCGGAATTATTGTCGCGATAGATGCATTCGGCCCGATTACCGATAACGCGGGCGGAATAGCCGAAATGGCGGGTATGGATAAAAAAGTAAGAAACATAACCGACCCGCTTGATGCTGTAGGGAATACAACCAAAGCGGTAACAAAAGCCTATGCAATCGGAAGCGCAGGACTTGCGGCATTAGTTCTTTTTGCAAGCTATACCGAAGAACTCACAAATGCATCAAAAGTCAGCGTCGTAGGCGGACTTTTTTCTCTTTCTGATCCCAGCGTTATCGTGGGCCTTTTTATAGGAGGAGCACTGCCGTATTTCTTTGCTTCTTTGGCAATGGAAGCCGTAGGAAAAGCGAGTGTTTCTATAGTTGACGAGGTCAGAAGGCAATTTAAAGAGATAAAAGGCTTGATGAAGGGGACTGCAAAACCCGAATACGGAAAGGCTGTTGATATTGTCACTAAGGCGGCAATAAAAGAAATGGTCCTTCCGACCGTAATCACGGTACTTGCGCCTATACTTGTAGGATTTATATTAGGCCCCAAAGCTTTGGGAGGCCTTCTTATAGGAAGCATTATTACAGGAATGTTTGTAGCTATTTCTATGACAACCGGCGGTGCGGCTTGGGATAATACCAAAAAATATATTGAAGAAGGCAATTTTGGAGGCAAAGGAAGCTTTGC
>JAKAEH010000177.1 GCA_021825955.1 bacterium
AGCTCTAAAACAGGCTAATTTATCAGATAAAGCAATTTCCGATGGCATTGACCTCCCGTTATTAGGAATTCCTATTGCAATCAAAGATAATTTTTCAACAAAGGGAGTAAAAACAACAGCATCGAGTAAGGTTCTGGAAAATTATATTCCGCCCTTTGATTCTACCGTTGTCGAAAAACTAAAAGAAGCAGGTGCTGTAATACTGGGAAAAACAAATATGGATGCTTGGGCACACGGCTCTTCTACAGAGACTTCAGATTACGGAGCAAGCAAGAACCCGTGGGATACAAAACACTTGCCCGGAGGCTCTTCAGGGGGTTCAGCGGCAAGCGTAGCAGCCAACCAGACAATTGCAGCTATAGGTTCCGAAACTGCAGGTTCGATAAGACAGCCTGCCTCATGGTGCGGAGTTGTAGGCTTAAAGCCTACTTACGGAAGAGTATCAAGATATGGAGTAATTGCCATGGGCTCTTCGCTTGATTCCCCAGGACCGATAACAAAAACGGTTGAAGACAGTGCTCTTATCTTGGAAGTTCTTGCAGGTAAAGACGGCATGGATGCAACTACTTCCGCAAATCCTGTTTTAAAATACAGCGGAAAACTAAGAAAAAACATCAAGGAACTAAAAATAGGAATTTCGAATGAATATTTTATTAAAGGAATAGATAAAGAAGTAGAAACAGGCGTTAGAGCGGCAATTAAAAAACTTGAGAGTGCAGGCGCTAAAATTGAAACAATTAAGCTTTTCGACCCCAAATATGCTATTGACGTATATACCATTATTCAGAGATCGGAAGTGTCCTCAAATCTTGCCAGATACGACGGTATTAGGTTTGGGAATGGAAGAGACGCTTTCCGTGATGAAGCAAAAAGAAGAATAATGTTTGGAACATATGCACTTTCATCCGGCTATTACGATCAGTACTACAATAAAGCCCAACAGGTCAGAACGGTAATAATAAATGATTTTAACAAAGCTTTTGAAAAAGTAGATGTAATAATTGCACCAACAAGCCCTTCGCTTGCTTTACCTGTGGGAGCCACAAAAGATGCTGCTATGTTTGGTGAGATAGCGGATGTTTTAGTTGAACCCTCCTCCATTGCGGGTCTTGCCGGAATAAATATTCCTATTGGTTTTTCAAATTCCGGACTGCCGGTAGGTATGCAAATAATAGGTCCTCAATTTAGTGAAGATTTAGTTTTATCTGTTGCTTTTGAATACGAAACAATAACTAAAGACGAAGAGTGGAGAAAACTAAAACCGAATCTATGAAATACAAAGCAGTAATAGGACTTGAAGTACACGTTGAACTAAAAACAAATTCAAAAATGTTTTGCAGCTGCAGCGCCGACTATTTCGGACAAAAACCAAACACTCATACATGTCCTGTTTGTCTTGGTTTACCCGGTGCTCTGCCAGTTCCTAATAAAAAAGCTATAGCATGGTGCGTTCAGATAGGTCAGGCGTTAAACTGCAATATTCCCTTATTTTCTAAATTCGACAGGAAAAATTATTTCTATCCCGATTTGGCAAAAGGATATCAGATCTCCCAGTATGATAAACCGTTTTGTTTAAGCGGTCATATATCCCTTTCAAACGGTAAGAAAATTGGTATAACCAGAGTCCACATGGAAGAAGATACCGGAAAACTAATACATGAAACCGTAGATGGAAAGAAAGTAAGCCTTATAGATTTTAACCGCTCCGGCGTTCCTCTGGTAGAAATAGTTACGGAACCGGATTTTGAAACCGCAGAAGAAGTAAAAGAATACCTACAAAAACTTCAGCAAATTGTCAGATATCTGGATGTTTCAAATGCCGACATGGAAAAAGGAAATATGAGATTAGAGCCTAACATCTCGCTGAGAAGAGAAAACGAAAAAGAATTACCAAAATATAAGGTGGAAGTAAAAAACATAAATTCGTTTGGTTTTGTAGGCAAAGCTATAGACTATGAAATAAAAAGGCAGACCGAAATACTTGAAAGCGGAAAAACACCCGTTCAGGAAACCCGCGGATTTGTAGAAAAAAACTCATCAACTGTAACTCAGCGGGTTAAAGAAGAAGCATCGGATTATAGATACTTTCCCGAGCCGGATATTCCTCCGATAAGATGGACAGATAAACAAATCGGAGAATTCAAAAACAGCCTTCCGGAACTTCCCGGTGAAAAACTTAATAGATTTGTAAAAGAATATGAAATTACTCTCTATGACTCCTCTATCGTTACCAGAGACATTGAACTGGCGAATTATTTTGAAGAAGCGGCAAAACTGGGAGAAAAACATGGGCTGAATGGAAAACAGATAGCAAACTTTATAATCAACAGGAAACCCGATATAGAAAATACACTTCCTGCAAAGCTTATTGAAAATATACTAATCGCTTCAAAGACTGAAGATGTAAATGATGATGAACTTAGAAAAATAATAAAAGACGTGATTTTAAAAAATCCAAAAGCGGTTGAAGAATACAAAGCAGGAAAAATATCAGTCATTCAATTCATAATAGGACAAGTAATGTATATACTAAAGAAAAGGATCGATACGGAAATGCTTAAAGATTTAATTGAGGAAGAATTAAAATGAGCGAAATAAGATCGATAGAAGGACCCGTACAAGCAGTAGATAGAAGAAGCGTTGTAAGACGGGAACTTACTACTCAGGATAAAGTACGGGCTACTACAGACTGGATTCGAACCCAAAGGGAAAAAGTCGAGAAGGGAATACTCACCCAATCCCAAAGCGATGAACTCCTGGCAAGGTCCATGGTCGCAAGCGAATTATTAACGGAAAGGGCCAACAATTTAAGAAAAA
>JAKAEH010000178.1 GCA_021825955.1 bacterium
AAAAACGCTAGGGAATGTTAACGAAGCAGCAAGGGTAAAAATAGAAGTAGAAAAAACAGATGAAATATGCCCTCAAGACAAGGGACATTTAATTATAAGAATAGGAAGGTTTGGTAAATTTTTGGCCTGCGAAAATTTTCCTAACTGTAAATTCACAAAACCATTTATGCAGGAAACTAATTTAATCTGTCCCAAAGATGGAGCAAAAATTATATTCAAAAAGACTAAAAGAGGCCGCCGTTTCTATGGTTGTAGTAACTACCCAAAATGCGATTTTGCCGCATGGAAAGTTGAAGATATAAAACACTCAAAAGAAGTATGGCTAAAAGAAAAATCATCTAGAGAACCGGAAGAAACCACCTCAAAAACTACGGTAAAGGAGTAATTGTCGGAGGACACATATCCGAAGTTTCGGGAATCATGCATCTTGGGATTGCATCCAGACAAGCTGGTCTTGGTCTGCAGGTTGGAGTTGGGTTTGTTTGTTCAGTAAATTTGAAAGTGGAAAGGATTTGATCAAGAAGTTTTTGTTCTTCTTTTATTATTATAAAACTTATTATTTTTTTCCCATTGGGAATAAAAATATGATTATACATATCTGGTAACGGACCCGGAGTAGAAGCTTTTATTGCTTGTATATTGCTGTTATACACAATCTTTGAAGTTTTGTCGGGGTTTCCCCCTTCTGCTTTAATAGTAGAGTTAACTAATGCGTCAAAATCTCCCTCCTCGATATAAAATTCAAATCCTGGTCCGGTATTCAAAGGAATAAAGGATACACTAAGTAAATTATTTTTATCATTAAGGTATTTTCGAATACTTGAAGTATGATCCCGAGTGTCGAAATCAGCAGGATATTTAAAGCTAACGCCATTATTACTGAATGTTTTCCAGTTTGCAGTTTCAGAGGCAGTTAAAGTCGATTGAACAGTTGCAGCGGGTGTTGAAGTAATAGTCGGGCATTTTGCGAATTCGCATTTTGGACCGGTTCTGCCAACAGAAGAGCCGTCAGGGCAGAGCTTTGCTTCAGCTGTACAGGCAATTTGTTTATTGGAATTTAGATAATAGAGGCTCCCAATTCCGCTAGCTATTATCAAAGCCAAAACTAAGCCTAAAACCAGCCACTTTTTAAAAGCTCTTTTGGGTTTAACAGGTGACTGTGTCGGTTCTGTCTTGGTATTATTTAGTGGTTGAACCCCTAAATCAGGCTTGGATATTTCTAAGACATATTTGTTATTTTCTTCCATTTAAAATTTTTAATAATGTATGTTTTTTAACATTTTGATTGCGGTTTTAACATCAGCTGAATTGACAAAATCGTTTGCAGAAATGTTTGTATAGGAAGAAGTTTTCTTATCAATCTGTTTAATAAAACCTCCCTGAATTACTACTATTCTCCCGCGTTTTCCGGTATATCCTCCACAAAGATTATCAAAACAGGATTTACTCTCTATTACTGAAAAAAGTGTTCTTGCGGATCCAAAAGAAGAATCGTCTTTAAGTCCGTGAACTACGACATACAAAGGTTTTGAGTAAAAATTCAAAGTATCCAATAATATGTTTGGAATATTATGGCTTTGACAATCTGCGTTACATTCGCCTTTATACTGCCCGCCTGTTGTAAAGGATAATTGAAAGTTTGAAGGTGAAGTAAAAGTTACGCTTTCCGCGGTAGGATCTTCGGGAAAAGACTGTTTAGTTAGAGTCCAATCCGGGGGAAATCTTATTGTCAGTTTTTCAATTGGCATAGTATATGCTTTCCAGTTGGTAATAAGGTCGGGTTGTCCCGTTAAAACAACAAACTTAAAATTTTTCAATCCCCAAAACTCTCTTGCAAAACTAGCATTCGGAGAAATACATCCATTTACGTTTATGTTGTCAGAAACAGCATTTAAGAGAAAAATCTTGTTACCCTTTTTATAAATATTAATAGTATCGGATAGCGGCGGTTTAAGGCTGGTTGTGTATGACTGCCAGTCATCTTTAAGTTTTATCATGAAAGCTTCATCGGCTTCGGCACTACTTGTTGCAATGGTAGTTAGTAAATAAAGATTGGTGGCATTTTTCTCTTTAATATAATCGTTTATTGATTTTTCCCAATCAACAATAACAACTTTAAAGAAGTTATCAAATATTATGCCTTCTTTAATGCTTTGATCGCTTATTTCTCTTATGGCGTTGCCACACGCTCCATCAACGATACCTTTTTCTGTTAAAACTTTTCCTTTCAAAGGATAAGTAATTTGAAACCCGTATTTTGAGTTAATATAATTTGTTGTCTCAACATAATTTTTAGGCGTAGGAGTGGGAGTATTAGCTTTTGTTGCCGGAGAAGGGCTGGGAGATTGGGACATAAAATTCGATTGTTTGCTCAAGAGGAAATACCCTTGAAGAATAACAATAAATATAAAAAGTAAAACAATTATAACTAAAGATAACCTTTTCCATTTTAATTTAAAACGTAGCTTAGGAGGCTGATCTAAGGGTTTAGCTTCAGGTACTTGTACTTGCGAAACATTTGTAGAAGAATTATTGGTATTGATATCAGTATTATCCATCAAATATTAGTATTTCACCAGGAGTGTCTAAAAGTCAATTCTAAGGAGTCAAAATTTTTACTACGAAAATTAATGCCAGCACAACTGCTACCTGATTTACAAATCCCCAGGGAAGACCAAGTCTTGTATCGAATTTTTTTTGAAAGTGGTAAATATTTGCAAAGGGGAAAAATTTCATATTAAAGAAGAGGTAAGGTGCGGTCAGCCAGTCGGGAAGCTGCGCCATAATAATAATTAGAA
>JAKAEH010000179.1 GCA_021825955.1 bacterium
CGTTAGTTCTTTTGGTCGGACTTTTTATAACTGTACCTTTAACAATGCTTGCAACCACTTTTGTTTACCGTAAGCTCCTCTTACAATCCAAAGCTGCCTAAGTTATAATCGTTTTATGGAGAAACTCGTAATTATTGACGGTAATGCGATAGTGCATCGGGCATATCACGCATTACCCCCCATGAACACTAAAGACGGAAAACCAACAAATGCTATTTATGGTTTTTTCTCCATGCTTTTGAAGCTTCTATCCGATTTAAAACCTGAATATCTTATTGTTTGTTTTGACCGGCCAAAACCTACTTTTAGAAAGCAAATGTATGTTGGTTATCAGGCAAAAAGGCCGAAGATGTCGGATGATTTGGTTCCTCAGATTGACTTACTCCACGAAACTTTAGATAAAGCAAAAATTGCACATTTTGAGATAGACGGTTATGAAGCAGACGATTTAATTGGAACTATTTCCGCTCAATCGGGTAAAAAAGATTTGGAAACAATAATAGTTACGGGAGACAGAGATCTTTTACAGCTTGTAAACAATAAAGTTAAAGTTCTTGCTCCTATTCTAGGAATAACAAAGATGGTTTTGTACGATGAAGAGAAAGTAAAAGAAAAATACGGGCTGAATCCTTCCCAATTTGTAGATTACAAAGCTTTAGTGGGCGATGCTTCGGATAATTATCCGGGAGTTTCGGGCATAGGCCCTAAAACGGCAAGTGAGCTTTTAAATAAATATGAAAATTTTGAGAATTTGTATCTGCATATATCCGAATTGCCCGAGAATTTAGCAACAAAACTTGCAGTTGATGCAGAGCAGGCAGCTTTGGCAAAAAAACTGGCCAAAATAGTAACAGATGCGCCGGTTAAAATGGAATTGGAAAAAGCAAAGACAGAGAAAATAGATACAAAGGGTCTTTTGTCTGAGTTTCAGGAGCTTGGGTTTAAAAGTTTAATAGGAAGAATTCCGGGATATAATGAAGTTGAAGATAAAAAATTGACCGATATAACACCAATTGAACTAAAGAAAAAAGAAGAACAATTGGAACTTATATGAAAGTTGCAATAGTCCATGATTATTTAAAGGAGTATGGGGGAGCGGAAAGGGTTTTAGAGGTTTTAACAGAAATCTTTCCCGACGCACCTATTTATACTGCTTTTTATAAAAAGGATTCGGTTGCATATAAACATTTCAAGGACAAGAGAATAATTCCTTCATGGGCGCAATATCTTCCTTTTTTCCCTAAACTTGCAAGTCCGTTAAGGTTTTTGACTCCGTTAATTTGGGGAAGCTTTAATTTTAATGACTATGACCTGGTTATTTCTTCTGCCAGTTGGTACATAACAAAAGGATTTAAGAAAAAAGGGAATAAATTTATAGAAATCTGCTATTGTCATACTCCGCCAAGATGGCTTTATGGTTATAATACATCCGTTAATTTTCAAAAACACAGATTGGTCAAGCTATATGCCCTAATTATAGGGCACTTTTTGAGACTTTATGATTTTAAAAAGGCGCAAAAAGTTGATTATTTTATAGCGAATTCAACAGAGGTCAAAGAAAGGATTAAGAAATTTTATAGGAGAGATTCTACTGTTATTTATCCTCCTGTTTCATTGCCCAACGTAAAGGCTTCAAGCTTAAAAAAAGACTATTATTTTATAGTTTCTAGAATTGTAGGAGCCAAAGGACTTGATTTGGCAGTTGATGCAGCGGTTAAAGAAGGCTTTAAGCTCAAGATTGCGGGTTCTCCCGCAGGTTATTATTTTGAGCACGATAAATTAGTGAAGAAGGCAGAGGGGAAAGTTGAATTTTTGGGGCAGGTAACCGATGAAGAGCTTGCAAAATTATATAAAGGGGCAAAAGCCTTTTTTGCTTTGTCTAAAGATGAAGATTTCGGTATAACACCGGTTGAGGCAATGCTTTCGGGTACTCCGGTTATTGCTTTTAACGGAGGAGGATACAAGGAGACTGTAATAAATGGAAAAACGGGAATCCTTTTTGATGATTATTCCGTTGAAGGATTAATAAAAGCGGTAAAAGAATTTGACAAATTAAACATAAAAGATATAGATTGTATAGTCCAGGGAGAAAAGTTTTCAAAAGAGAGATTTAAGAAGGAAATAAAAGATTTTGTAGAAAAATATGCCTGAATTACCCGAAGTCGAAACAGTTAAATTGGGCCTTCAGAAATATCTTGTAGGACACAAGATTTTGGACGTTGAAATAAACGCTCCCAAGCTTTTCCAGGGAGACATCAAAAACGTAACCGGCGCAAAAGTAACCGGAGTAAGAAGAGTAGGAAAAGGCTTGATAATAGATTTGAATAATGGTTACTCAATGGCTATTCATATAAAATTAACAGGTCAGTTAATCTACAGAGGCACGGAAACAAAAAATGTCCAAGTTTCAAAGGAAAAAGTTGGACAGCTTCCATCAAATGCCACCCATGTCATTTTTACTCTTGATAAAGGAGCAATTCTTTATTATAACGACAGAAGAAGATTCGGATGGATAAAAGTTTTACCAACAGATGAAGTCCCAGAGCTTCCATTTTTTAAGGGAATGGGCCCGGAGCCTTTTAAGGATTTAACTCTGGAAAAGTTTAAAACAATAATTTCCTCGTCAAATACGGCCGTTAAACCTTTAATTATGGACCAGAAAAAAATAGGAGGAATAGGAAACATATACGCAAACGACGTTCTATTTTTGGCAGGAATTGATCCCAGAAGGAAAGCGAAAACATTAACAAAAGAGGAAGCAGAAAAACTTTATAAAGCAATTCTTAGTGTTATGGA
>JAKAEH010000180.1 GCA_021825955.1 bacterium
CTTGGTAAAATAATAGGAAACAAGTATTACATAAATACTTATGGGCAAGCTCTGGAACTTTTTGAAAAGTAACATTTTAAAAATAGGCGTAAGCTTTTTAATATTCTTTATAGCTTTATATCCGAAGTTACCTAGTGTTCATATAAACCATACATGGGTCTATATAAGACTTGAAGACTTTTTTATTCTTTCCGTTGTGGGCCTGTGGGGTATGCAGTTTATTCTCCGGAGGGTAAAGCTGCCGCCAAAAATCTGGATTCCTTTCGCGTTCTATTTGACCGTTGGCCTTTTATCTTTGATTTTTTCTCTTATTGTTATTGCTCCCCATTTGGCTAATTTTTTTCCAAGCGTGGCAGTACTTTATTACATAAGGCATATAGAATATCTAATTTTATTTTTTGTTGCTTTTTCAACAATAAAGAAAAAAGAAGACTTAAGGGATTATCTTATTATACTTTCGGTTACGGCGTTGTTTTTTTCGGTATATGCGTTCGGCCAAAGGTTCTATCTTGATTTATGGACTGCCTTCCCCAAGTTTTTTGAAAAATATTCATATTGTTTTCCTTCTTTTCAAACCGGAAATGAAGAGTTTGCAAAAGGAGTACCGCTTTGTCTTCCAAAAGGTGCAAGGATAACCGCGACTTTTGCGGGCCATTATGATTTGGCTGCCTATCTGGTAATACTAATCCCGATTTTTACGGCTTTAATATTCTCCATTAAAAAATTGGCGTACAAAGTTTTGGCTTTTGGCATAACTTTAATATCGATAATGGTTTTAATTTTTACGTCTTCCAGGGTGTCTTTCGTAGCTTATCTTTTGGGAATAACAGTAACGCTTGTTCTTATAAACAGGAAAAAATTTATTATTCCCTTTTATATTTTAAGTATTGTACTTTTACTTATATTCAGCGGTTCTACTGCAAAAAGGTTTATGGAAACCTTCAGATTTGCTTCGGTTGTAACCAATAATCAAGGACAGGTTGTAGGCCAATTACCTTCGGATTTAAAGAATAAAGTTTCAAATAATATAATTGAAAATATTCCGACACAAAACCTTCCGGCAGGAAGCGGATTTTTGGGCCTTCCGCAATTAAACGCTCCTCAAAAAACGGATAAAGCTTTAGTTCAGTCGGCTCTTTCCATTGAAGAAGCAAGGAGATTAAAACTTGAGAACGGCGGAGTTGAGATATCTACTGTTTCGGGAAGCTTTCTTGTAAAAAAGGTTCTTGTCTATGATATATCTTTTACAACAAGGTTTCAGGCCGAATGGCCCAATGCCTGGAACGCAATGCTAAGAAACCCTCTTTTGGGAAGCGGTTTTGCCACAATTACCCTTGCTGCGGATAATAATTATTTAAGAATTTTGGGAGAGACGGGACTTTTGGGAATGGCATCCTTCCTGTCTATATTTTTCATATTGGCACTGGTCTTAAAGCAGGCTGTGCCTGATATTACCGACAAAATGTCTAAATTCTATCTTTTTGGAATAGTTGGAGGGGTTTTAGGATTATTCTTTAATGCAACACTAATAGATGTTTTTGAAGCCTCCAAAGTGGCTGAAACATTATGGATTTTGCTTGGAATTGCGGCAGGAGTGGCGTTTTTATACAGGAAAGATTATGAATATAAAAAATACATTACAAAGATTTTGACTTCGCATTTCTTTATAGGATTTTATCTTTTCTTTACATTTCTGGTTTTTCTCCTAAATAGCGTTGGCAATTTCTTTGTAGCGGATGATTTTACATGGTTAAAGTGGTCGGCTACTGCAAATCTATCGGATTTACCCAAATTCTTCATAAACTCGCAGGGCTTTTTCTACAGACCTCTGGATAAGGTAGTAATGTTTTTCCTTTACACTCTATTTTCTTTCAGTTCAAACGGTTACCACTTATTTGCTCTTCTTACCCATTTTGTTATAGGTATAGGCGTTTACATGCTTATAAACAGGCTGTTTAAAAATAAGGTGCTATCTTTTATCGGAGCATTTATATTTCTATTTCTGCCTTCACAGGGAGAAAATCTTTTCTGGATATCTACAATTTCTACAAATCTTTCGACTCTTTTTATAGTTTATTCTCTGCTTTTTTGGATGAATTTCAGAAATAAGAAGTCAATGATCTGGTATTTATTAACATTTGTTTTTGCGGTGTTTGCTTTCCTTTCCTACGAAGGATCAATTATCATCTTGCCCCTTTTTATACTTTTTGATTTGTTTATAACAAAGGTTAGACTAACTGACAGAAAAACCCTAATAAGTTATATACCTTTTGCCGCAATTACCGCTTTTTATCCTTTTGTAAGAATGTTTACCCATTCCGTGAATTTTGGAGGAGATTATTCTTACAGCCTAAGCCATTTAATACCCAATTTCATCGGAAATTTCCTGGGATATTTAGGTTTATTTATAGCCGGAGAACCTTTCCTTCCTTTGTACACAAAGTCACGGGATGTTCTAAAAGGAGACGCACTATATGTTGCAGTATTTATATTTTTTGCACTTATAGTATTGGCAATCGTTTTGTTTATGAATAAGAAAAGACTGGAATTTTTAAGAAAAAGTGAAACTGTAAACTTTATTGTTTTTTCTTTCCTGTTTTCGTTTATAAGCCTTATTCCTTTCCTTGGGCTTGGAAATATATCGGAAAGATACAGCTATCTTGCTTCGATAGGTTTTGCCATACTTTTGGTAGTAGTATTAAATAAAGCGGTTAGCTTTATTAGAAAAGAAAATTACAAAGCTTATTTGTTATTGGCAATTACCCTTCTTTTGGGCGGATGGTACTATTATCAA
>JAKAEH010000181.1 GCA_021825955.1 bacterium
TGTCTTCCGAAATTGTCGATGCAATTGTTTCAACTCCGACAGGACCTCCTCCATGTTTTTCTATAATAGATTTTAGATATCTTATATCCGAAGAGTCTAAGCCAACTTCATCAACCTCCAACATATCCAATGCATCTTTTATTAATTCTTTTGTAAGCTTCCCTTCTCCTTTAACCTGAACATAATCCCTTGCCCGTTTTAAAAGTTTTAACGAAATTCTTGGCGTTCCCCTTGCTCTTTTTGCAATTTCTAATATTGACTCTTTATCGATTGGGACTTTCAGTTTTAATGCGGCTTTTTCTATTATTTCTTCCAAATCTTTTTGCTCGTAAAAGGAAAGCCTATGAATAACTCCAAACCTATCCCGCAGTGGCGCTGATAAAAGACCTATTCTTGTGGTTGCGCCGATTATTGTAAATTGAGGCAAATCCATCCGCAAAGTCCTGGCGCTGGGTCCCTTACCAAGGATTATGTCTAAAGCATAATCCTCCATAGCCGGGTACAAAGTTTCCTCAACTACTTTATTTAGTCTGTGTATCTCATCTATGAATAGAATATCCCCTTTTTCCAAATTTGTCAGAATAGACGCCAAATCTCCCGCTCTTTCAATGGCGGGTCCGGAAGTAATTCTTATATTAACTCCCATTTCTTTTGCTATTAAATGTGACAGTGTAGTTTTTCCAAGACCGGGAGGACCGTAAAGAAGAATATGCTCTATTGATTCATTTCTTTTTTTTGCAGCCGAAATCGCAATTCTTAACGACTCTTTTAATTTTTTTTGTCCGTAAAACTCTTTCCATTCATTTGCCCTTAAAGAAGTAAAAAGTACTTCTTCTTCCGGTGTTTCGTTTTCTATTTTGGGCTCTGTTTTTTTACTCATATTAATGGGAAAGCGCTTTTAAAGCTAATCTTATTTTTTCTTCTGTTTTTAATCCTGCAGTTTTTATTTCTCTTAATGCTTTTTGCGCCTCTCCTGTTGAGAAACCAAAATTTTTAAGTGCCGCAACTACTTCGTTGTTTTCCATCTGCTCTTTTCCGGAAAGATCAATATCTACAGTCCCTCCAAGCTTATTTTTGAGTTCAATTATTATCTTTTGTGCATTTTTTGTACCAAGTCTTGGAACCGATGTGAAAAAGGAAACATCACCCTGTACAACAGCCTCAGTTATCTGATCTCTTGTTCCAACTGAAAAAATATTTAATGCGGTTCTTGGGCCAACCCCCGATACACTTATAAGTTTTTCAAAAAGTTTTAAATCCGAGGCGTCTTTGAAGCCAAAAAGTTCAAGCGCATCTTCTCTAACGTATGTATAAGTAAACAGTTTAATTTTTTCTTTTGGAGAAAGTTTTGCAAAGAGGCTGTCATAAACCAAAACTTTGTATCCGACTCCGTTAACATCAACTATCGCATAGGGTCTGTCCAGTATTTCGATTGTTCCACTAAGATAGCCTATCATATTTTGGTTTTGCGATATCCTTTATTGGGCATCGTAAATCTTCCAGTAGATTATAGCACAGCTCATTTAGGCATTTTTGCAGAGAAAGCATGTGTCAGGGCAATTGCCAAAGCATCGGCGGTATCATCGGGTTTTGGAATTTTTTCCAAAGAAAGAATTGTTTTTACCATTTTTCCCACCTGCTCTTTCTCGGCCCTGCCATATCCGGTTACCGCAATTTTTACCTGTAATGGTGTATAAACATAATTTTTTAGGCTATTTTCAGCACCCGCAAGAAGAACCGCTCCCCTTGCCTGACCCACCACAAAAGCTGTTTTTGCGTTTGTATTAAAGAATAATTCCTCCAAGGCTAGTGCGTCGGGAGAATATTTTTTTATTAAACCGGTTATTTCTCGATAAATTACCGAAAGCCTTAAAGAAACCTCCATTGTACTTTCCGTTTCTATACAGCCATAATTTTTTACCGTAATTTTTTGGCCGTTTGTTTCAATTACTCCCCAACCGCATCTTGCAATTCCGGGGTCAATTCCAAGTATTGTCATAATTTCAAAACTATATTATCACAATTGATGGCTATTGTAATAAATTACCGTTTCCTGTAGAATAAGAACTTAATGAAAAGACAAAAACTCACTGTTGAAAAAAGAAAAGTCCTGGGTAAACAGGTAAAAAAACTCCGAAGAGAAGGAGTTTTGCCGGCAAACGTTTACGGAGCAGATATTAAATCCACTGCAGTCCAGCTCCCCGTAAAAGAATTTAGTTCTATTTTCAAAGAAGTCGGAGAAACAGGCTTAATTGATTTGGAAATAGACGGAAAAATGATTCCTGTTCTTATTCACAATGTTCAAAGCGATTACAGAAATAATGTCTTACACGCGGATTTTTTCCAGGTAAACCTTAAAGAAAAAGTCAAAACAGCTGTTCCTTTAGAAGTAGTAGGAGTACCGAAAGCGGAAACAGAAAAAGTCGGACTTTTAATGAATATTATTTCTGAAGTCGAAGTAGAAGCTCTTCCTGAAGATCTTCCGGAACATATCGATGTAAATGTAGAGTCTTTGGCGGCTGTTGACGAACAAATTACAGTAGCTGATCTTAAAGTTTCCCAGGGTGTTACAATTCTTACCGAGCCTGAACAGGTTGTCGCAAAAATCGGAGAATTAGTAAGTAAAGAAGCACAAGAACAGGCAGCCGAAGAAGCAGCGGCGGCAGAAGCAGCGGCGGCAGAAACAGGAACAGCCGAGACGCCAGCAGAAGGCGAAGCTCCTAAAACAGAAGGAGAACAATCTCAAGAAACAGCCGAAACACCAAAAGAAGAAACTCCCGCTCAG
>JAKAEH010000182.1 GCA_021825955.1 bacterium
TCAAAGAAGAAAACACCTGGGAGTTAATAAAAAATAACGACCGGAAAATAAAAGGAGTTTTGGAACACGCGGTAGATCAAATCCAGGAAATCGCTCAATTACTAAAACCGTTTTTGCCCCAAACTTCGGAAAAGATAACTACACAATTTGAAGTTTCGCAAATTAAATCCTCTGCCCCGCTTTTTCCCAGGGTTTAGATTGAGACTTAAACTATTACTCCCTGTGTCATTAAACCGGCGTTTTCACTGGTAATTGTTGCTACCGAAACGATGTAATCATCTCCTCTTGCCTGGGGAACTGGTAAACCAAGTTCGGGAACTCCGGTAATCGAAGCAAAATTTACAAAATATCCCGAAGGGTTACCCGATACGACATCATCAATGTTTAAGATATTTGGAAATTCCTCAACGGGCTTACCCTCATCGGATACATACCTCAATTCAAACACACCCCCTAAAGCTTTAGCGGCGCAGGCCGCAATTACGGCTTCAGTTTTACCGCCGCTACTCATAGAAAGCATAGGTTTATCTTGAGTAAGAACTTCTATAGCAGGCATTAAGTCTCCGGACTTTATTAAAGTTTTGGGATCAAACACTATACCTTCTTCCCTTAAAGCATCTATTAGCTCTTTATTGCGCGGTCTTTCCATAACTACAACCTTAACATCCGCGGGATTATCTAATCCAAATTCTTCCATAACAGCTCTTACGTTCTCGCGGGGGGACCTATCTAGCGAAACTTTGCCCATAAGTCTCGGAGACGCAACAATTCTATCTGCATATAAAGCAGGACTATCTTCCGGAGGAATGGGTGCAATATTTCCGGATAAGGTTCCAGCTATAACTGCTATTGCTCCTTCCTGATTTAAAGAAGCTCTGGTTGTTCCTTCAATTGGATCGATAACTAAGTTTATCCTTGATGCAGAACCTAGCGTGTCTAAAACATGTCTTTCGCTAAAAGGGACAAGAAGTTTCATTCCATAGCTTCCTTTTAATACCGGCAAGTCTGCCGATCCATTACCCGATTTCCTATCTTTTCTATTTTCCTTTTCCCCTTCACAATCTATTAATTTTGAGACGAAAGGAAAACTATGAAGAAGTTGTTCCATTGAGTGTACAGATTTTCTATCAAGCCATATGGCAAACGCTTTAGCGTCATCGGCGTTAAGCAGCTCTCCCGAAATATATTTGGCATCAATCGCCAGACGAGCTTCTACGGCTACCACCGAGGTAACACGGCTGTAATGAGAAAGAATCTCCCTTAATGATAATTCGTGGTGAGGCAGATCATCAGGTCTAGGCGTTAATACCGGATTGGGCAGAATATCTGTTCCCAATCGCGCTTCCAGTGACATAGAACGATAATAATTTAAAAAACACCATCTAACTTGACTATTCTTGGACAATTTGTCTGTCAAAATCCTGACAAATTTTAAAATTTAGCGTCTTGACAGCCAAAAAAAATAAGCATATACTTTGCTAAATGTTAAAAAATAAAAACTTAATTATTGTTGGTGTATTAATACTTTTGGCAATCTTGGGAGCCGGTGCTTATTTAACCCTTTCCAAATCCGCAAAAACAGGAAATCAAACTACCAATGCTACCCCCACTACCCAAAAACAGGAAAACGCTGCAAAATCATTTATGGATATCTTTTCTTCCGGAGTTTCTCAGAAATGCACTTTTGCCATGAAAACAGAATCTGTAGAAAGCAGCGGCACTATATATGTTTCGGCCGGAAAACTAAGAGGAGATATCACCACAACAGTTGAGGGAAAAAAACAAGATATCAGTATGATAAGGAACGGAGATACAAACTATATTTGGGGTTCTGCTATTCCCCAAGGAATAAAAATGACTATATCTGAGAAAGATTTTGCTTCCGATACTAAGACCGGACAATATTTTAATCCCAATGAAAAAGCAGACTATAAATGCTCTGCCTGGGTAGTTGATTCTTCTCTTTTTACCCCACCTGCTAATGTAAAGTTTATGGAACTCCCAACTACAACGCTTCCAAAAACTTCTGCTAAACCCGAAGGAAAAACAGAAACTCAATCTGGTTCTCCCTGCGACTCGATATCAGATGCAACTGCAAAAGCTGCCTGTGAAAACGCATTAAAAGGACAATAATATCCCCTACTAAATAATCTTTGAAAGCAATATAATATTTTTATGATTGACGTTCACTGTCATTTGAATTTCCGCGCTTTTAAAGATGACTATGACGAGGTTATAAAAAGGGCTTTTGAAAAAGGTGTAACAAAAATAATCAATGTCGGAACAAGCATCGAATCAAGTGAAGTTGCCGTTGAGCTTTCTAAAAAATATGACAATTTATACGCAATCGTAGGCATTCATCCCCATCATGCTGATAAGCTCGAAAAAGGGTGGGAAGAAAAAATCGACAAGCTTTGCAAAGAACCGAAAGTTTTAGCAATTGGTGAAATCGGAATAGATTATTACAGTTATAAATCAAACGGCATAGTAAATCCCGAACTGCAAAAAGAAGTATTTGTAAAACAGATTAGAATCGCGAGTAAAAATAAACTGCCTTTACAAATTCACTCAAGACACGCAGGAAAAGACATTATCGAAACGCTAACTTCCCACAAAGATTTATTAATGCAATATCCTGGGATGTTTCATTGTTTTGCCGGCGATATGGATTATTTAAAAAAGGCTCTTTCCCTGGGGTTTTGCATCGGCTTTGACGGCAACATTACCTATAAAGGACTGGCCCCCGGAGAAGATACGCTTTTAAGCGATCTGGCAA
>JAKAEH010000004.1 GCA_021825955.1 bacterium
TTTCTGGATTAATTCTTGGAGCGATGTTTGCTTCAAAAATGTGGACGATAATTATTATTCCAGTATCAATTGTTTATTTGATTATTTTGTTGAATAAAATTGACTTTATTAAGAAACTTAAATATATCACAGTTTTTATTACTTCTGCTTTTATAATTCCTTCCGTTTGGCTTATCAGAGCTTATTTATTAACCGGCGATCCACTCTTCCCTGCTTTTATTCGTATTCCTACCTTAGAAACAGGAACTTTTCAATATGGTTTGTCGCACTATTTAGGATTAAATACCCCAATCCTAAACCCTTTGAATTTTCTAAATGTATTCAGTCCGATTTTTTTCTTGGGTTGTATATTTTTTATATATAAATTAAAAGATAACATCTCTGCTTTAGTTAGTCTAAAAATCTTTAAGTTGCTCCTGATCCTTTTGCTAACATACCTCTCTGTTCAATATCCATATGGTAGCTATCTGCTTGGCCTTTATATATTTTTAATTTTCTTTTCTTCTTTAAGTTTAAGTAAAATTATAGATGATCTTAAATTAGTTAGATATCTAATAAATATTATTTTGCTAGTTCTTTTTTCTTATTATCTTATTAATTCCATATTAGTCCTTCCTTATACATTTGGCATAACAGATAAAAATAAATATCTTACCCGTATCCTATCCAGGGATTGGTCGAGTTACTATAACTTTGATAAAAAATTCGACAAATATATCTCTAAAAACGATTATGTTGCCACGTATGGGATATTCGGTTATTATTATGCTGATTTTAAATATCTTGATATCAATTTTGTTTTTGATTCAAAACATAAATCATTTGAAATATTAAAAAGAAAAGGATTTACAAAACTTTTTATTAAAGGTGGAGATATAAATTATTTTTGCAAGCAAATTAATCTGAAAGATTGCAGTAACAGTCATTACACATTAATATCCAGTTATCGTCCTTTTCCTGGATACTATTTATATAATCTAAAATAATTATGAATCCGACATACAGTATGGTGTTTATTAATTTAATTTGCTCGGCATTAGTATTTTTTGGAGCAATATTTTATAAGTTTATTTATCCTAAGAAAAATATTAACCTTTTTGTTTTACTTCTTATTATTTCTTTTCTTCCCATAATTAGTGTTTTTAGAGCAGGTGACTACGAAAGCGGAGACTTTAATATTCATATTTACCGTATGATGTCTTTTTATAATTCCCTTAAGGAGGGTATTTTAATGCCTTCATGGGCAGGAAATCTTAATGCAACCTATGGAGACCCTCTTTTTCTTTTTAATTATTCTCTTCCCTACTATATTATTAGTTTTTTACATTTTCTGGGAATAAGTTTTATTACTGCAACAAAATTATATTTAGGTTTAAGCTTATATCTTTCGGCAATTTGTATGTATTTCTTTGCAAAAGAAATATTAAAAAGTAAACTTGCAGCGTTTTCCTCCGCAATTTTTTATTTATTTGCCCCTTATCATTTGATAGATGTTCATTTTAGGGCTACCCTGGGTGAATCAACTATTTTTTTAATAATTCCGTTATTATTTCTTTTTTCGGCTAAATACATAAAGACCAATAAATTGTTTTATTTAGCTTTAATTTCTCTACTTACATTTGGTTTGTTTTTGGCCCATCCTCTGCTTGCTCTTGTCGTAATCGGACCTTTAATTCTTTATATTACATATCAACAGCTTATTAATAAAAACCTTAAGTCGCTTGCAGTACAACTTTGTTTTGTGATTATAGGAATAGTCGCTTCAGGATATACCTTTGCACCATTTATTGTCTATTCGAAATATATGTTTCATTATCCATTAAATGGTCCAATCAGTTTCTACCCTTTTAACTTGCTATTTTATTCTCCTTGGAGATTTGGTTTTCTTTTTCAAGGTCCTAAAGGAGAACTTGCTACCATTATCGGCTACACTCAGCTATTTATAGTTTTTACTTCAATAATACTTTCTTTTAGAAAAAGGTTTTCAAAGAAAATTAATAATCAAATTAAGTTCTGGATTATTTTGTTTATAGCTACGCTTTTCATGATGAGTCCGTTATCTAATAGTATTTGGAAACATAGTCAAAGTATTGGGCCGATGCTTGTTTCTTATAGCAGGCTATCACTAATCCTTGCATTCTTTACTTCTGTAATCGCAGGATATTTTGTGCTTCATTTTAAAAACAGAAAGAGACTAATTTATTTTCTTTTAATACTGACTGTCGGATATACAATGTTAAATTGGGGACACAGAAGAGTAATACCCCAAATAAGAGATAACACGCTTAGTAAAAATGTGCCCTACAGCACACTTAGTGAAGGACCTGTCCAATTTTTAGATACTATTTGGGCCGATCCAAAAAATCCTTGGTTTTCAGAAATTCCTAAAAGCCATTTAGAAATTATCAAAGGACAAGGAAACGTTAAGGAAGTTTTCAGGGGCTCCATTACGCATAAATATATAATAAATGCTAATACAGATTTAGTCTTAAAAGAGAACACATTGTATTTTCCTGGTTGGACAGCCAGCAGTAATGGAAAAAACATAAATATTAACTTAGACAAAAGAGGAGTTATTAATCTTAAGCTAAATGCAGGCAATCATAATCTTACACTAAATTATAAAGACATACAGCCAATTTTATATTTAAAAGATTTAACAATTCTAATTGTTCTTTTATTAATTATATCTGGAGGTTATTCTTTATTTAAGGATTTTCCAAAGAATTAAATAATTATTTACCATTTTCTCCCACGTCTGAGTATTAAAACATTTATGTTCCTCTATTAATTTTTTTGTGAATCATACAAAATTTACCCGCAAACTTAAGCGGCAGTATTAATTCATAATCATTAAGTCGTTTTTTAATGAATTCGTCAACCGCTGTTTTAACCCCTTTTGAAAAGTAATCATAATCATCTACAACAATATATCCACCTTTAGACATACTTTTATGTAGATACTCTAAGGCAAACTTAGTCGGAATATATAAATCAAAATCAATATATGCAAAAGATACCTTTTTGGGAAATTTTTTGTCTTTCATATTCTCTATATAACCAGAAGTTATGTGCGTTCTATTTTTGGGAAACTTAATGTTTTTTAATTTTGATTTTACATATGTATCAGGATAGCTCATTGTTGACTCGTATTCTCCCATAGATCCCAAGTTAAATATGTCATCTATTAATATATCTTTTTCTGTTGGCCTTGATAGTCCCTGAAATGAATCAAATAACCATAAATGCTTTGACGTATTCATTATTTCATTTGCGATCAAGGCTGAAGTTGATCCATTTGCAATACCAAACTCACAAACATCACCTTTAATCTTAAACGTTTTAATTAGATAAAAAATTATATATAAGGCTTCTCCAACACTAGTGCCATACAATTGTGTCAGTAAATCATTTCTTCTTGAATCATGCTTAATATTTGTAAATAAACTTTCTCTAATTAAATCAACAAGTTGACCAACGGCTTCTCGATGTTTATCTTTAACATATTTTAATTCATAAATTCTTATAGTTTGGATGCCGAATTTACCAAACAACTTATTTAATAATAATCTTAGTCGGTTTTTCATTAATAAATCTCGTATTTTTACATTTTCCAAAGTTTTAAGTAAATACTTACCATCTCTTCCCATGTTTGATTCTTAACCCAATTATATCCTTTATTTACTTTAAATTCTTTTTCTTTTTCATTTAAAATATATCTTTCTAATTGATTACTTATTTCATTAGAATTTTTAGATATAGAAATAAATCGCGCGAATGGAGTCATTTGCAGATAATCCTTCTTAATTTTGTTATTATAAACTGCTAGAACAAATTTTTTACTCATTAAAGACTCGAGTATTCCTAGATATCTTGATACGAACACAAAGGATGCCCTTTCAAGATCAATACCAATATTTTTCACAAATCCTTTAAATTCCACATTTAACTTATTGTTTTCAACAAACTCCTTTGCCTTACTCATTTGTGACCCATCTCCAAGAACTACTAATTTTAATTTCTTGTATTTTTTTTGAATTTCATTAAAAGCCTTAAGATACTCCATTATCCCAGTTTCTTCTTCTAGTCTTCCTACAAAGATTATCAGATTTTTGTCATAACTTTTTTCTTTGCCTCGATATATGTAATTAACTGCTCCATAAGTTACAATTGTAGGTTTTGTATAATACCATTTTTTAAAAAAATCGCCAACACAAATATTTCCCCAAGACAGTTTTTCTGCAAGTCTGTGCATAAAAATTGATTTTTTATTTGGCATATTATTTCCTTCATATCCATGAAAAGTTGTATAAACTGGTTTATTTAAAAAGATGAATCTAAAAGGCAAATACCAAAAGAATATATCATGACAATGAACAATGTTTGCAGAGCTTATAACTTTAATATGTCTTAAAAGCTCAAGCCAAATCCTAAACTTTTTATACCTTCCTTCAGCTCCCACTTCAATCCTTATGATTTCTATTCCTTCAAATATGGTATCTAAAGGAACTAATTGCTGATTTTCCTTATTCGTATTATTTTCATATTCTGTGATAACAATAACTTTAGCTCCTTTTTTGACTAATCTTTTTCCAATTTCTAAAACATGCTTTTCGACCCCACCTATTAAAGGATAAAATCTTCTTGTAAAAAATAAAATCGTCATACAACTTGAGGCTATTATAACATCTTTTTACTATTTAAATAAAAAGTGTTGACAAAAAAATAATTTAATACTAATAATTAGTTAGATTGAAAAATAGATTTAGTAAAAGAATTATTCTTATTACAATATTTGCATTATTTTTCTTTTTTAAATTTTTGACTACGGTATCTGCAAATACCTGTACGAATTTAAATCCTTGTTGGACAGCAAAATCTCCTATGCCGACAGCAAGACGAGAGTTCGGGATTGCGTCAGACTCAAAAGGAAACATTTATGTCGCAGGGGGATATGATGGTAACGGTAATCTTCTTAACCAAGTTGAAATGTACAATCCGAACACAGATACTTGGACAGCAAAATCTCCTATGCCGATAACTAGAAATGAGATAGGTTTCGCCTATAGCAATAAAAATGGAAATTTTTATGCTGTAGGTGGCTATAATGAGGGGTTCCACAATGATTTGTATGAATTTAACCCAAACACTAATACGTGGACAGCAAAATCTCCTATGCCGATGGACAAAATTGGTTTCGGTTTTATAGCAGACCCTGATGGAAATTTATATTCGATCGGAGGAATTACTAGTGACGGTTCATGCACCAACCAAGTTGAAATGTACAATCCGAACACAGATACGTGGACAGCAAAATCTCCTATGCCCACTGCGCGTTGTTTATTTGGTAGCGCATTAGGACAAGATGGATTAATTTATGCAGTTGGAGGACATACCGGATATCCTAACTATACAGAATTGTCTACCGTTGATGCATATAATCCCATAAGTAATACATGGACAACAAAATCTCCTATGTCCACTCAAAGATCCGCCCTATCTGTTTCAATTAATTCAAAAGGGACACTCTATGCTATAGGTGGAAACATGGCAGATAATGCAAGCAATCTTCCACCCATGCAAACAAATATTGTTGAAGAATATAATACAATAACCGACACATGGATAACAAAAACTCCATTACCATTTTCAGTAATGGAGTTTGGAGCCATATTTGGAAACGATGGCAAAGTTCACGTTATTGGGGGATGGACACCCACTAATTCTGCTACTAACCTAAACTATACCGAACAGATAGTAGATAGCATGCAACTTTATATTCCAACACTACTACAAACATCAAATCCATGGCAAAATCAAACTTATGACGGTGCAAATTTTTGGAGTCCTTCCACTACAACAATAGGACGTTGGGGATGCGCAATAACTTCCTATACCATGATTCTAAATTATTTTGGTATATACAAATTACCAAATGGCAACATTCTTAATCCAGGAACTCTTAATACGTGGCTGAAAAATAATAATGGCTATATTGACGGCAAAACCAGCGGATTTGTTAATCCAATTGCTATCTCAGTCTTATCAAAAAGAACAAAGCAAGTAAATAATATTACAAATTTTGACGCATTGGAATATTCTAGGGTCTCAGAAAGTAATAATACCAACGCACTAATCGATTCCATTAATAATGGTATTCCTGCTATATTAGACGTAGGAGGGCATTTTGTCGTTGCAAAAGGTATAAATGGAACTACGTTTGATATAAACGACCCTTATTATCCAGACAAAATAACTCTAACTTCTTATCCAAACGGATTCAGCTATTTTGGAAAACTCATTCCTTCAAATACAGATATTTCTTATATTTTAATTGCAGGAAATAAAAATTTACATTTTGGTCTTAAAGACTCAATTGGAAATTCTATCGGACAAGATTATCTACAGGAAGCATTAATTGACGACGAAACAAACCAATCAAAAGGAAACTCTATGCAAATACTTCTTGCTCCAAAACCATCAAGTGGAACGTATACTCTTAGTATTACAGGAAATAATGGTGAAAAAAAATTTCAAATATATTTATATGATAAAAATGGTAATTTAAAACTTATGAAAGAAACTATTAATATTAAAGACAATAAATCAAAAAATATTAACATATACTTTGATAAAAATAATGTTAAAAATAATAAAATTAATCACGGAAAGAATAAAAACGAATTCGAAGATGAATAAAAGACTGGTTTATTAATATTTTACCAAATGTGGACTTGAGAGGATTCGAACCTCTGACATCTTCAATGTGAATGAAGCGCTCTACCGCTGAGCTACAAGTCCTTATGTGCATATGTTAGCATAAAATAGCCTTATTTGACAAAGCTAGGTATCTTTGGGACAATTATCAAGTTAATGGAAATTATACGTAAAATCTACTATTTTCTTTTAGATACTGTTCAGACATTCCTAATTGCTGCTGCGGTCTTTTTAGTAATCTATATTTTTCTTTTTAGGCCTTTTGAAGTAAAAGGAGAATCAATGTACCCTAATTTTTATGACAAAGAGTATGTAATTACAAACTTAATAGCATTAAGACTGGGACCTCCAAAATTAGGCGATGTTATCGTATTTAAAGCTCCGCCTGACCCTTCTAAAGATTATATTAAAAGGGTTATTGGCATGCCAGGAGACACAATATATTTAAAAGATGGATATGTTTATATAAACAATAAACGTCTTGATGAAAGCGCATATTTAAAACCGGATGTTAAAACGTATGCTGGACAATTTTTAGAAGAAGATAAACCGGTCACCGTTCCTGAGGGTTATTATTTTGTTATGGGAGACAATAGGCTATTTAGCTCTGATTCCAGAGAATGGGGCTTTGTTAAACAACAGGATATTATTGGAGAAAGTATGTTTGTCTATTGGCCTTTAAACAGAATGAGGTTTATTAAAAATCCGTATTAAAATTCTACTCTTTATTAAGAATTTCGTATAACTCTTTAACTTTAGGACCTGTCACATCGATATCGCCTTTAATTATGATTGATATTTTAGCCTGTGTTCTTGATTGTGAAATTGCGACGCGGTTAAAAGATAGCTTTTCCTCAAGTCTTTTAGCCATTTCATCAAGCTCCGGAACCCAAAGTTTATGTGTTTTGTTTTTTGGCTCTCTTGTTTCCAAATCTCCCTTAGCCTGCCTTGCTAATTCTTCTGTCTGTCTGACTGTGCTGCTTTCCTTAAGGATTTTCTTAAAAAGTTCGAGCATTAACTTTGGATCACCCAATGAAATAAGCGGTCTTACGTGTCCTTCTGTTATAACCCCTGCAACCAATGCATCCTTTATCGCATCCGGAAGAGATAAAAGCCTGATAGTATTGGAGATTGTTGGTGCACTTTTTCCGACTTTTCTTGCTACCTCGTTTGTTCCTAAACCGAATTCTTCAATTAATCTTTTATAAGCAAGCGCTCTTTCAATAGGATTTAAGTCTTCTCTTTGAACGTTTTCCACGATCGACATTTCTAGCATTCCCTGAGGTGTGGTTTCTTTGATTACAACCGGAACTTTTGCCAACCCCAACACTTTTGCTGCTCTCCATCTTCTTTCTCCAGCAATAATTTGATATCCTGCCGGGGTTCTTGCTACTACAATCGGCTCTAGTATTCCTTGTTCTCTTATCGAATCAACTAGTTCCTGAAGTGAATCAGGGGCAATTATTCCTCTAGGCTGAAGCGGGTTTGCCTGAAGAAGATTAATCTCAAGCTCAAAAATATTATCTATTTTATCCATTCAAAATTTCAATAAACTTTTTACCTTTTAACAATTTAAAATTAACTACTCCGTCTAAAAGAGCAAACAACGTAAAATCTCTTCCCATTGAAACTCCCTTACCTGCATGAAACTTAGTTCCCTTTTGTCTGACTAAGATATTTCCGGCAATGGCTTTCTGTCCGCCATAAATCTTAACGCCTAAACGTTTTGGTTTTGAATCTCTATTTCCTTTTACTGCGCCTTGCGCCTTTGTATGTGCCATAGTTATTTACCTTCGTGAAAACTGTTATATTTTAGCTTGACTTTTCACAATCTGTCAAGATATCAAAGAGTATCTTATTTAGCTTTTTCTTTTACTTCTTTTTTGGGTTTTTCTTCTGTCTTTGCTCCGAATTTTTCTATCTGTACTTTTGTTAAACTCGCCCTAAAGCCCATTACTTTTCTGTATCTGACTTTTGCTTTAAATTTAGATACCCTTACCTTGTCTCCTTTTATATTCTCTAAAACTTTTCCCTCGACTTTTTCCGTTAAAAATGGTTTTCCGATTTTAACATTCCCATCGTTAACCATTAGCAAGACTTCATCAAAATTAACCTTATCGTCTTTTTCCAAGGCTAATCTATCAACTTCAATTATATCTCCCTCTGAAACTTTGTATTGTTTTCCGCCTGTTTTGATTACTGCGTATTTCATAACGATTAATTATAGCAAATAACTCATCTAATTTCTAGAACTTCTCTTGATCTTTCCCTTTTTGATATAGAACTTAAGAAACCAAGGAAAATAAAATTCGATAAAAGAGAGCTTCCCCCAGCCGAGACAAATGGAAGCGTAACTCCCACGATTGGGATTATCCCTATGTTCATGCCGACGTTTACAAAAATCTGAATTAGAAAAGCAAAGAATACAATTGCAGAAAAAGTTCTGGAAAATTTATCATTGCTGTTTATAAAAATAGTATATATCTTATACAAAAGAATTATAAAACAAACTAACAGTATCGCCGACCCAATAAATCCAAGCTGTTCCGAGATCGAAGCAAATATAAAATCAGTTTGTCTTTCAGGCAAGAATCTTAAACCCGATTGAGTACCTTGACCCAAGCCTTTTCCTAAAAACATACCTGATCCTACTGCAATTACGGATTGAATTGCGTTATAAGATGTTCCTAAAGGATCGCTTCCGGGATTTAAATAAGTCAAGATCCTCTGTCTTTGATAATCATGCAAGAATGACCAAAAAACAGGAAAAGAAATAATTGCCGGAGCTAATATTCCTAAAAAATACCTAAACGGAAAACCCATATAAAGAATTGTAAAGACTACCACTCCTACATAAATTAAAGCATCTCCCAAATCGGGCTGTATAAAAATTAGTCCGGCTAGAGGAAGAGTTAATAGTATGATTTGCAAAAAGGATTTAAAATTAAAATTTTTCTTTTCAGACAGATAGCCTGCTAAACTAATGGCCAAAAAGGGTTTAAGTACCTCTGAAAATTGAATCCTAAACCCAAAGATATCAATCCATCTGACAGAACCTCTGCTCTCAAATCCGATAAAAAATACCAAAACAAAAAGAAAAAAAGAAATTATATAAATCGGTTTAGCATAAAAACTTAAAATTTTATAATTGGCCTGGGAAAAAAATAAAAACGCAGTAAATGAAACTACCAAAAAAACCAACTGGCTTTTAAAAAAAACCGGATTCAGGGAAAAAAGTGTAAACAGACTTACGATTACTAGAGCAATTACCGGAAGCACTAACTGCCAGTCGAAATTCAATAGAATATTCCTATTCATCTTTTAAAACCATAAACTTGTCATCTATTATTATTTTTGCAATCAAAGCCTTTCTTTTTAGATACTCTTCATGTTCCTGTGGATAAAAAGGTATTTTTACTATTACTTTTTCATTAGGCAAAGTCTTTAAGCTTTTTCTCTCTTCCTGAATTTTTCTCACGATGTCTCTGGCAAGACCAAAATTTAAATCTAAATTGTCATCACTTGTTTTTGCCGCAACACTAAACAAATCGCTTTTTTTATCGAACTTCAATTCGTAAACGTTGATTTCTTTTTTTACAGTCTCCAATACTTTATCCGTAATCTCTTTGGGTCCGGAGTACGTCATAAATTTTATCGGAATTCTTACTTTAACTTCAGACTGCTTCCTTAAAGCATGCGCCTGCTCGACAAGTTGCCTTGCTAGTTCTATTTCGCTTTGAAGATCTTTATCTATTAAAGAATCGTCCGCCTCTGGCCAATCGGCTAAGTGAACTGATTCTTTTCCGGTTAGGTTTGTATAAATTTCTTCCGAAACAAACGGCAAAAAAGGTGCAAGGATTAATGAAAGCTTTACTAAAACAGTATATAAAGTTTCATAACAATTAATCTTATCTTTTTCATCTTCTGCGGACGGGCCTATCCTGTCTCTGCTTCTTCTGATATACCAAAGCGACAAATCACTGACAAAATTTTCTATTTCTCCGGAGGCTTTTTGAATATCATAGCTTTCTAAATATTGAGTAGTTTTTTTAATCAAATCGTTTAATTTAGATTGTATCCATAGGTCAAGTATGTTATTTGAGTAATTATTTTGTTCTTTTTTTGGTTTCCATTCATCTACGGTAGCATAGGTAATAAAGAAGTTATAGATATTCCAAAGCATAAGATGGAATTGTCTTCTGGTTTCGTCAGCCTTCTTATACCCAAATAAAAGATTCTGTTCCGGATTATGAACAGCAAACATCCAGCGCATAACATCTACTCCAATCTTGTCCGCTCCTTCATTAAATTCGATAGAATTTCCCCACGACTTATGCATCGGTCTTCCGTCTTCTCCGAGCATTGACGCAAAACCCAAAACTGTTTTGAAAGGATTTGTTTTTTCCAAAACCGTAGACATTGCTATCAACGAATAAAACCAATTCTTAAATTGTCCCGGAAAAGATTCTGTAATAAAATCTGCAGGATACCAATCGCTCCAATATTTCTTGTCTGTGGTATAACTTAATTTTTTGGTCTTTGGATCGACATATGTTGAAAAAGGAACAATACCCGCATCCAGCCAAACGTTTCCTACATCATTTATTCGATCGACCTTTTTACCGCATTTTGTACATTTTATTTTAACGTCATCTATAAATGGCTTATGAGGACTGTGACCTTCAAAAGTGTCCCAGCCTTCTATAGATTTTTCCTTCAATTCTTCTTTTGAGCCTATCACTTCAAAATTCCCACATTCTTGGCACTCAAATATTGGGAGTGCTAATCCCCAGTATCTATTCTTTTTACTTATTAGCCAATCGTGCATGTTTGAAAGCCAATCAAGCTCTCTTTCTAATCCAAACTCAGGTCGCCATGAAATCATTTTTGCCGTATCCATCATTTGCTCTCTAAGAGTTTTTCCTGTCTTTCCGCTTTCTTTAAGATCCATAGCGATATACCATTCTAATGTCACTTTCCAGACTAATTCGGTTTTGCATCTCCAGCATGCAGGATATCTGTGCGTATAATTTAAGGTTTTAAGAAGAAACTTACCGTTATCTAAATTCTTTAAATAATCAATTATCAGCTCCGGATGCTTTTTTGCATTCTGTCCGCTAAATTCATTCATTCCGTCAAGATAAGATGCGTCATCGGAAATCAGAGAGATAATCGAAAGCTTTTCTTTTTTACCGAGATCAAAATCTTCTTTTCCCGCACCCGGTGCAACGTGCAATAAACCCGTTCCTTCGGTCGAGACAACTATTTCTGACCCGTCTACAACACTATGGAAAGTATCAGGATTTTCTTTTCTTGCTTCTGCAACAAGAGGCAGATTATCAAACGGTGCCTCGTATTTTAAACCGACTAATTCTTTTCCGCTTATCTCTTTTATCTCTTTCCACTCCTCAATTGTTTCTGAAAAAATATAATCAAATACCGACATCGTCTTTCCTTTTAATTCCCTTGTCGGAGTATTCCCTAAATCGTCTTTCCCAATAAGTATGATTTTTTCTTTTGTATTTTTATTCTCGTAGATTTTATATTCAAACTTTGTGTTTACACCGACTGCGACGTTTGCCGGAACCGTCCATGGAGTCGTTGTCCAGATCAAAAGAAAAGTGTTTTCCCAACCTTTTGTAGTAATTGGAAATTTGGCAAAAATAGTTTCATGAGTCAGTTCTTTATAATCCTCGGTTAACATCTCGTGCTGTGAGATTGCAGTTTCGCATCTTGGACACCACGGAACAGAATCTTTGCCTTTATATATCCAGCCTTTGTCAAAACATGTTTTTAAGAAATGCCAGATCATATAGTTGTTCTCGTCAGACATCGTATAGTATGAATTGTCCCAGTCCATAAAATAGGCGAGTCTTTGGCTCTGTTTTGCCTGAATTTCCGAATATTTAATTACTCTCTGTTTACAAAGGTTAACAAACTTGGCGATACTCTCTTTTTTATTCCCTTCAACGAGGTTTTCTATATCTTTTTTATTTCTAATTCCTAATTCTTTCTCCACTTCTACTTCTACCCATAGTCCTTGACAATCAAAGCCATTTTGAAATCTTTGTCTATATCCCCTCATGTTCCAAAATCTCTGCCACAAGTCTTTATAGGTCCTTCCCCAGGCATGGTGAACACCCATCGGGTTATTGGCCGTAATAGGCCCGTCTAAAAACGAATATCTT
>JAKAEH010000183.1 GCA_021825955.1 bacterium
GGTGAGACAGGCGGGGAGAGCTTGCCTCATCCCCATAGCCAAATAGCTGTAATTCCTGACTTTGTCAAGCTTGAAATAACACCCCTTTTGGAGCCTGAAGATTTTCAAGAAACTGAACATCTTAAGATATTTTGTCCTAAGGAGAGCGAGTGGCCCGACGAAGCCTGGATTATGCCTAAAAAAAGCGGGAAATTTTATGGAGAAATAGAGGATGAAGAGGTTAAAGACCTTGCAAAAAGCCTTTACAGGCTTATTCAGATATTTGATCTTCGTCACGGTCATGAATTTCCTTTTAATTTTTACATAGCCCCATTTAAAGGCTGGTATTTAAGAATTGTTCCAAGAATTAAAACACTTGGGGGTTTTGAAGTAGGTACAAATGTATCTGTAAATACACAGGATCCCAAAGAAACACTCGCGTTTATAAAAGAACATTTTGAGGTTCCGAATGAAGAAAAAATAAGGCAGGAACATCAGGCAAAATACCACAAAGCAGTGTAAAGCTTACTTACTTCTTCTTCGTTTTAGGTAAAATATCAAAATTAGCAAGACTGCGACTCCAAACCCTATTTTTATAAAGTCAAAACTGCCTTGGGAGAAGAATTTTATTGACGCAGAAAGTTTTTTATCGGTGTTGCCAAAATGCATGCTTATTTTAGCCGTGTAAAACCCCGGCAGAAGCACTTTTTTATTGCTTTTAACCTTAGTATCGTAACGCCTGATACTCTCGGGCAAAGCGTCCAGGGAGCCTTCGTTGAGTATGCCTTTTGAAATTAGATTTCCAAAAGAATCGTAAACCTCAATTAAGCCATACGGTACAACGTGGACATTGCCTTTATTTTCAAACCTTAACAGATAAGAATCAGGGTATTCCAATCCGTCTCTAATCGGCGTAAAAGTAGCGATTTTGCCGTCTTCAATTTCAAGCCCTGTTGAAGCTCTGACGAACAAAAGACTTGATAAAACAGCTTTTACATTTACCTGTTTATCTCTTTCAGGCTGTATGATTTCAGCCAAAATACTTGCATAATGACCTCCTTTTGTGATTCTTTGTTTATCTATAAAGATTTTGATACTCTTTTTCTCACCCGGCGCGAGTTGAATATTCTTATTTTCAAATGAAATCCAGGAAGATAGGGAATACTTATAATTTTGCGCGTCTTTCGTATCTAGAAAATTTACTCTGTAAGCATCTTCAAGTTCGCTAAAATCAGAAACGCTTAATAAAAGATTGATATCGGTTTTGGTTGTATTTAGATAAGTCAGGCTGTATTCAGGCGCGTCAGTCGCTAAGTCTAAATGAATAATCGAAGGTGTTACAGCAATGCCTTGTTGGACTTGAGCTTGCGCCGAAGGCGCAGAAGTAAGAAGTAAGAAGCATGAAGCAAGAACAAAGAATAATGATTGATTTAATATTTTCATAATTCAACTTTATCATAGCATACGATTTTTATTCTGTGCTATATTAAATTTATGAAGAAAAAAATATTTTTTATCTTATTAATTATAGCAGTTATTCTAGCTTCAATTTCTGTTTATACATTTTTAAACTATCCTTCAAAAAATATGTCAGAGGCTGAAAAAGAAGTAGCAATTGCAAAAATTTTGGGTAGGAAACCTAATCTTACGGATAATTCTCCAACAGGAAACAATATATATAAGAGTAAACATGTAAGTTTTACATATCCTGCAAAGGCAAAAATATATACCTACAGGGATCCAAATATTGCAAGAAACTCTTCGATTTTGGAAATATTTTCCTTCGATATCGCAAACCCGCGTATTATATTTAATTATTCAGTAATCCAACACAACAATTTACAAAGCATTTTAGATAATTCCGATGTTAAATTAAGGCAACTTCAAAGAGATGCTTATGTTCAAGGAGACGCTTATGCGGATAATAAAACAGGGTTAGTTTTTGAAAAGACACAAACTTCGGGGTTAATTGAAAAAACCGCGTTCTTTTTGATTAACGGTAAGTCTTATTCTTTTTCTTTTCAAGGAAACGATATAAAAAAAATAAGAAGCTTTTATAACGATATAATTTCAAGTGTCAGATTTTTATGATTTTGTCTGGCTTAAGCCTTTTTTGATTTGCTTTTGAATATATTTTTTAAGCAAGAACCTCGCAATTAAAAATATCAAGATTGCGGAAAAAATTATTACTCCTATTGCTTTGTAGGGAATTACCCAAAAAGAAATATTTGCATCGAGTGAGACATCTCTTTTTCCGTTATCGTAAACCAAAATAAGATTTGCAGTGTATTTACCAACTCTAAAACTGGTTAATTTATTCCAATTAATGGTTAATTTTTCAACCGGCTGCCCGTTTTTATTAAGCTTTGGTTGGCCGTATTCCATAATAGATTCTCTTACCAAAAATGCATCGCTCCAGGAGATTTCAAAAGTCTTTTTAGTGTTGGGGATTATGCTTCCTGAAGATGAATTTACATCAAGAATTGCTAAGTTTTTGTTTCTGCCGTCACTTATGAAGATATTTCCATGAGGTCTTACATGAATATTACCGATATTTTCGACCTTAATTTCAAAATCAATCGGAAGATATTCGTAAACATTCGATTTTGTCGTAAAGTTTAATATCTTTGCTTCAGCTTTCGCTCCTTCTTTTCTGACATTTAAAAGTATTGGAACTGCAGCAGCTCCCGTAATCTTAGTTCCTGTTTTGGCTAAAGGAGAGGCGCTATCTTGGGTAAAGGATATTGCAAAGTAGTATCCATAAG
>JAKAEH010000005.1 GCA_021825955.1 bacterium
AACGGAAATGGGCTTGTTGGAATACGCATTAGTTACCCACTTTCTACAACCGGTTAAGTATATCAAATATGTATAAACAATATCAATTATACTGTATTATAGGATATCATTTTATTTCTTATGCCTAAGCGTTTAAGAAAAAAATAAATAAAAATTTAAGTTGCTATATCAAAATGTATCAAGGTTTGAGGCTAAAAATTAAACCGGCAAAATGAGGAAAGTTTAGTACATGGCTTTCCAAAATTCATTAAAGAGGCTTTCGTCTACTCGGTGCCTGTCAAAAAAATTCCGCTGCTGAAATTACTTTTATTTCTTGAGGCAGTTTTAATACATCCAGTTTTTCTAAGGTCAAAAGGTTCAGGTTTTGACAGTTTAATGTTATGCCCGCCTTTATAAGCGATTTCACTTCCCTATTCTGTGTTTCCTCATCGGTTAGATCAAAACAGGCTTGATATAATGCGGTGGTTTTACCATCTGAAAGTATGGCAAAATCTACCTCATTCCCTTTATCATCTTTGTAGTAATATATTGTTTCATTTTCCTTCTCCAATTTATGGAATGCTATATTTTCAAATAGTCTTCCCATGTTTTTTGAAAATTTGGTCGATAATGCAGTCATGAATCCGGTGTCTATAAAATATATTTTCCGGGGATATTGTAGTTGATTTATTATGACCGGACTGTAAATATACAGCTCATTCATAAAATATGAACTTTCTATGTAAGAAAGGTAATTAACTATGGTTGACTTCCCTACCGGTATACTCATGCTTTTAAGCGTGTTAGCAAGTTTTGAAATAGTTATATAGCTTGAATTAAGAAGCAGTTTCAAAAGCGTTCTTAAAGCAGCATCATTGTCTATTTTGTGCCTTTCCGCTATATCCCTTTGCACTACCGTCTGAAAATAGGATTGTAAAAGCTCCTGTTTTTTCTCGTGTGTTGTTAACACCACGGCCGGTAACGCTCCAAATGTTAAGTATTCGTCAAAAAGGAAACGAAAGCGTGCCATTTCATCTTTTACGAAGGCCAGTTTTTCAAAATCAACATTTACCTTTTTAAAGCGTAAAAATTCGGTAAAACTAAGCGGGCCTACTTTTACTTCCCACGCTCTGCCTCGAAGCTCTGTCGGTAGTTCCGCACTACTCATTTTTGACGAGGAACCGGTTATGAATATCTGTATTGATTCTGTGTCAAGTATCCGGCGCACCCACTTTGACCAGTTAGGAACAAGCTGTAACTCGTCTAAAAAGAGGTATTTAGGCTTCCTGCCATAAACTGCCTGTATTTCCGGTATAAGATCGGTAAGAAGGTCTGTAGCGGGTGTAATTATCCGTTCGTCTTCAAAGTTAATATACACCACTTCATCACGGGGGTGGGTTTCTAAAAGCTTTTCTATGGCTTCGTAAAGTAAGTATGTCTTCCCTACTCTTCTAAATCCGGTTATTACCGTTGCGTTATTGGTCCCCTGTTGCGGTGAAGTATCCAAACGGGCATCACGTTCTATTATCGGGGGTAATTTTCTGTCCTTCCATTCATATAAAAGTGTCCTTAATACTGTATTCATAGGACAACATTATCATATTATCGTCCTGTTTGCAAGACGATATTAGACCATTCTTCACTATCTCTTGTGTTTTAGTTTTTTACCCACCAACTTTTTGTATTTTTTGAAGAGTTGCTTCAAGTTTTCATTATCACTTGACATTTGGTAAATAATCTGCATTAATTAATCTTATACAGGCAAAAACTATGTACGAAGTATTTTTTAATCTCAAGGAGCGCCCTTTTTCTATCAGTCCGGATCCCCGGTTCTTCTATTTAACCGCGCAACACCGTGAGGCTTTGACCAACTGCCAGTACATGATTACCAACAGAATAGGTCCCGTCTATGTACATGGCGACGTGGGGACCGGTAAAACCACCATTGCGCGAAGGTTATACCAGCAATTCAGTGATGATCCAAAGTATATAGTCGCCATGATTATCTCCCCCAATTTAAAATCCGCCAATGCACTGCTCCGCCTCATAATGCAGGAATTCAAGGTCAAAACAGAAAAAAAATATGAGGATTCCCTTAGGAACTTCGGCGCTTTTCTGCAGGAAAGGGCTGTTGAGAGTAAAGTACCGGTTCTTTTTATTGACGAGGCACAGCTACTTAAGCCGGACATGCTCGAACTAATCCGGTTTTTACTGAATTTTGAAACCAATACCTTAAAACTGTTACAAATTGTTCTTTTCGGCCAGAATGAGCTTGCGGCAAACCTGGAAAGCAAGAAAGAGTTAAAAAGCAGGATGTACCGCTCCGCTCTCGCCTCCCTTACAAGAGCTGACACGGAAAGCATGATCCAGTTCAGGTATCAAGTCGCCGGGGGCGAAAAACACCCTTTTAAAACCGAGGCTCTCGATGAATTATTCAAGCTTTCGCTGGGATTGCCCCGGGAAGTATGTAAATTGTGCGATATGGCGCTTTTAAGGGCTTTTGCCAATGAAATAAAAGAGGTAGACGCAGAAATTATAAGACAGACAGCCGAGCAACTTGCAATAAAAGAACAGGAGCCTGTGCAGTCCGGTAAACATGGAAAAGGGGAACCCGCTAATAACAATAAAAATAAAAAAACCAAAATCATATGACAAATACGAATACCGGCGGTATGTTTTCAAAATTATTGAACCCTGACACTGCCAAACCTAACGTTAAAAAACCGGGGGAGAAACAGGAGGCTCAATCCCCTTCTCTTACGGAAAGGGGCGCAGAAAAAGAAGTCGGAAAAGCCCCGGCCGTTGTTATTATTAAAAAACAGCCGGCGGAAAGAACCCAGCCACCACCAAGAGTAAAAGAAATAAGAATGACACTCCCCCTCCCCACCGGCTCGGCGGAATTCCTTGACCAGATGGAGAGGGAAATATTTTTGAAGCGGCCGGTTAATTTACGGTCCAAACAGAGACTTACTAAAAATTCAATTTTGCGGGCATGGGTTTCAATACTTAAGGACATCAAAGCCGATATTAACAATGTTAAAGACGAACAGGATCTGACTGAACGTTTAAAAGAAGCGCTATATCAATTAAAAAGATAGTTTTAATGAAATTGTGAGGTTATGAAGTTCATAATAAGAAAATATCTGTTCTTTTAGCTCTTTTATACATATTTTTAAGTATGAAAGTCCGGAATTCCCGGACTTTTGTCGTATTAAGGAATGGACTTATGAAGTTCGCAATTTACGAAGTTATGAAAATATGAATTTATGAATGTCTTAACTTCGTAAGCAACTAACCTATGAGGTTATGAACTTGTGATATTCATAACTTATGAATATATGAAGTTATGATTTTATGAACTTACGAACATATGAAGTAATGAAGTTCATAAGTTGAGGGGACTCAATATGAGTGAAGATTTTATATTTAAACACAGAAACCGGCTGAAAAACCATTTTGTCAATGTATCAAAGGTGCTTCTTTATGGCTATAGAAACTTGTCAGACGGCGCAAAGATCACTTTTCAGGTAATTGACGGGTTTGACTGGGAAGATAAGACGACAGGGGATTCTAAGGGCTATGTTTTCCCCGCAGCTGAAACGATAGCTAAAATCAGAAACACAACAGTCCGGACCGTTCAACGCCACATAAAAGAGCTTGAAACAGCAAGGCTTATTACTAGACAGCGCCGGAAATATCGAGCCAGCGTGCTTTTTATCGAATCCGTATCTGATAAAGAAGCTGATAATTACTTTGAAATGTTAAAAAACAACGGTAAAAGGGTAGGAAAGAGGGAAGAGAAAGAAGATACCAGAAACGACAAAAATGTCAGTTCTAAACAGGTGGGAGAAACGACAAAAATGTCAGTTCTCTATATTAAAGAAAACAAAAATAAAGAAAATGAAATAAACGTTAACGAGGATTTTAAAACTTTTAAAAACGAGGAATCAAGAGAACAAACGGAAAAACAAAATAGGGGAGGGAAAATGAAATCACTAAAAGACCTCATGGCACAGTATGATTTACAAAAACCTAGAAAGGTAAAAAAAGAGACTAAATTACAAAGAAAAACGGTTAAAATTAATGGTAACGTTGATAGAAACAAGCGTGATTACTTAGCCTCTGAAATGGCGGATAAACTTAATGATCAAAAAAGTCTTGGGGCCTTCCGGATAATAGCAGAAAAAGTGCCGGAGCCAGTAATCTTTGAAATCTTATCAAGTGTTAAGGAAACAGCCAAGGAGGGGAAGATAAGAGTGAGTAGGGGAGCATTATTTGTGGATATTATCAAAGGATATTGCGAAAGCAACGGTATAAAGCTCGGCTTTAGCAGTAAAAAACCTTCTAGGAGGATCCTGGAGGTTTAAGAGGCAGATTTTGGAAGGATACGAAAAAGACGGAGTGAAATAAAGAAATTTAAAAGGGGGAGAAATATTTTTGGGAAAGACGCTCATCCATTCTGGCACTGTCGCCTAATTAGCCTTGTAACGTAAAGCGTGATACACTTTGTACATGTCCTCTGTCCAAGACAAGGTATCGGTAGAACAGTTGTTTGCTACGGTCATTCCACAAGACCATGCCTATCGAAAATTAAATCGATTAATCAACTTTGATGCGATAGCAAGAGAACTCCAAAAAACATACAGTCATTTAGGACAACCAGGTATTCCAGCAGTACGGGGACTTAAGGCTCTGCTCCTTCAGTTTTGGGAAGATTATTCAGATCGGGAAATGGAGGCAGCGGTACGGGAAAATTTAGCAATCAGATGGTTTGTTGGATTTAGTCTTTCTGAGAAAACACCAGATCACTCATGTTTTGGGAAGTTTCGTAAAAGAATTGGTACACAACATTTTCCGACCGCTCTGTATGGGTCTAAATCCCCGGAGAAGGAATAAGATAGTAATTCTCTTTATTTAGTTTTTGCCTTCATAACAAGCTAAATTCAATATCTGATGTTTTTTGATACGGTCTAGGATGCCCCAGGACGAACGGATTCTTTCGGGATGATATATTTGTCCACCTATTTTTCTAACGTTAAACTTCTTCCCAAATCTCCCTGGTTACTCCATATTTTTTTACTTCCTCTACTGTCGCAAAGCGGATATGCAGATCTTCCGGCTGCTGGTTTTCCTCAAGCAGGGTTTTGGTATAGCGTTTGGAATAGATAAGATCTGATTTTGTCGGACAGATAAAAAGAATAACGGGGAACGGATCTTTTATATTATTTTCCCACTCATTGCTAAAGAAAAAATCAACATAAGTGCGCAATCTCTTTCTTAAAGAGTAGCGGGGGAGAGTTGGTTCCGGCACTTCTAGCAGATAATAAATCTTCTTATCTTTTGTCTGTTTCATAAAACAGATAGAAGGATCAAGCTCTTTTAAGAAATGGAAAGGGGAGGAAGTATGGGCAAAGTCACTCTGGGTTGAAAAGCCGTATTCAACGCCATTAATACTTTGCCCTCGGAGCGTTAAGTATAAATCTGCCAGAAGCATACACTGGTTTTTGAAATTCTCCGAGCTGTTCTTATCACGGTAGAGTTTTCTTAAAACCCCCGGATCAGTATCATTTTGTGTCCTAAGCCACCTGATTCCGTTTAACCCGGTGTAATAAACAGCTGGCAGGGTATTTTTCCCGAAGGTATAAGGGTCATAGATTCTTTGTAAATATCCTTTTTGTACTAAGTCCGGTAACCAGGTATTTATTGTTTTTTTGTTTTTATGGTTTAGGAATTTTTGTATTTGATTACTGTTTAAGAATCTGAATCGGTAGTGTAGTTTTACTATTTCCTGTTGTTTGGGTGTTTGTTTTGGTAGTGTCATTAGTGTATGTTTTTGATTATCTATTTTTTTGTATTGTTTTTATAACTTAACTCTTTGCCTACCCCGACCTACGCCTTTTCTTTTAAGGGTACGTAAACAAAATTTTATTAAATAGCTTCAAATTTGTCAAATTCTTGCCATCGTTCCCGATGGTAAACACCAAGGGCAACTATATGCCCTGTTTTTTACTGATTTTGTCCTTCTTTTGTCTCTCTTCTGCCTCATCCTCAATCCCAAACAGTTTTTTAAGTTGTTTTTCAACCATAGGGCGGGGAGTAGCATGGTGTTTTCTGCTGTTTGTGATAATAAACCTGGCCATTTCATCTGACCCTTTCTCCTCAAGAGGCAGAGTTTCACCGGTAAAGGCATCCTCAGAAGTCTCAGTGGTCACCTTCATAAAGAATCTATACTTTGGCAGATTGACTATCTGTCCTTTTTCAACTTCCGGTTCCATAAACGGGAGAATTACTTTTTCATCATTTGGGCCGTTTTGCAGACAAATGATATTTCCGGAGTTAGAAAGTACTACTTCGGCTGTTTTAACCTCTTCAATCTGGGCTACATTCTGGTGAGAGGGGATAATAAAGACATGGAACTTCCGGGCTTCTGAGAAAAGATCTGCAAACCTGTCTGTGGCAAAATTCTGGAACTCGTCAATATAGAGGTAAAAATCCCTCCTTTTATTCTCCGGAATCCTGGCTCTTTGATAGGCAGCCATCTGGAATAGGGAGATTAAAAGGGTCCCAAAAAAGCTGGCCCGTTCCTCTCCCAGCTCGCCTTTGGAAAGATTAACCAGTAATATTTTACCTTCATCCATAATTTTCTGAAGGTCAATGGTTGATTTTTCCTGCAGGAGGATATTTCTTGACGGGGGAGAGGTAAAAAACTCTCCTAGTTTATTGGTGAGGGGGGAAATAACCTCTGCCTGCTGTCTGGTGCCGAATAAATGAAATTCTTTATTCCAGAACTGTTTTAAGACCGGGTCTTTGAGATTTGCTGTTGCCTGCCTTTGATAGCTCTTGTCAGTTAATAGTTTCTGAATAGTCATCAGGCTTATATACGGGGTAATTTCTGTAGGATAGGGAATTTGTAGAGCTGTCAGGGTGGCATTTCTTAAAATATGCTCCATTCTCTGACCCCACTGGTGTTTTGGCGTAATTCTTTGAAAGACAGAGAGTAAAGATCCGGTGATTTGATCATCAGCATCTTCTTTATCTTTAAACCTGTATCCGGGTATAAGGACGTTTAATCCAAACGGGAAGTCTTTATCGGTAAGGTCTAAATAAATGATATCTTTTTTCCGGCTTTCGGGAATAATACGTATCAGCTCCTTGACCATATCCCCATGAATATCAATGACAGCTAAACCTTTGCCATTTTCAATATCCTGATAGGCCATTTTCTTAATAATTGTGGTTTTACCGGATCCTGTTTTTCCCAGAATGTAGGTGTGTTCACCACGCTGGATTGAGGTAAGACCTATTGGTGTTTCCTCGCCGCCATAGGTATTTTTTCCGACCACCACATCAAGATGAGTAGTTGATTTTTTAAAAGATAGGGGAGCCGGAAGTTCTTTGCTTTTAAGTTTAACCAACCCCTCGGTTTTAGTTATATCCGTATATGGGAAATGGTACAGGTCGGATATTTCAGAAGTTGAAATAATAGGGTTTTGGTTAAATAAACCACCTGAAAGCGTTCTCTGTCTAAATTCCACTAACCTACTCTTCCGGGCAAAAAAACTGAAAAGGGGCAGGGGTGTTATCTCTTTTGTGCGAAGTTCCTGATGAGGGCTGCTAAATTGGCCAAGGGAAGCATAGAGCCCGTCAGCCCTTGTCTCAAACTCAGCGTCACTTTTTGCAACTATTAACATCCGTATGGAAGTTTCAAATAACTGCTGATCCGTTTTCTCTTTAACTTGAGCTGAAAGTTCCTGTTCGTAAGGGTTAAGGATTTGCTGCGGAGGTACTTTTGCTTCTGTTTGCAGAATGGGTATATCTTTGCTCCCCAGACTAAAAACCAGAGCCGGAATGGAAATTAAAAACTTAAAGAGTAAAACTCCCAAACCTACCAGGGGACTGAGGAAAAACAGTATAAAAGAGGGGAGGGGAAAAGGACTTGATTTTTGTAACACCGGAGTAAGCGGTAATCCTTTATAGATTCTATCTCTCAACTCTTGTATCCTTCCGGTTGCACCATTATGGATACCGGACAAAAGGGGAGTGGTGACAATCTGAAATGAAACCAACTCACCGGGCGCAAGTTTGGTCATATTGCCGACCAGAAAAGAGATGGAATCATGCTCGGTAAGTATTTTCTGGTCTTGCAGGGGAAGCGCAAAATCAAAAGACTGTTTTAATTCAACAACACCGACTGTTTTTGTATTATCTAGCGTTTTCTTATGAGAAGAAGAAGCGGTAAAGATATTCTCAAACCCATCTAAATAATCAGGTATTTCATTTACCTTTAGCCCGGGAAGATAGGACAACAAGCTTCTGTGGATTACTTCAGTTTCCCTTTTGGGAACAACCAGAATGTAGCGAATACCGAAATCCCTTGCGGCAGCTATCTCTAATGAGTATGTTTTCTTTATTCCAAACAGTCCTGCAAAATTATGCCTTACGGATAATCTGTGGAGCAGCTTATACAGCTGTTCCGTGGCATAAGCAGATTTTGTGGTGTTTGAGGGGAATGTCAACTCTAAAAATGCTTGAGGTTCCACCTGGTTTTTAACAATTCCCAAAAAAGAGAAAATAACCGGCACTAATCCTTTAATCAGTTTGTAAAGAAGAAAAATGGATAGACCCAAAATCAGCAGTATTCCCACTGGCCCGAACATTAAAATGACAAGTAGAAGATAGACAGGAATTGGCGCAGAAAGAAAAGCAAAATGGGAGAGTAAAAATTTATAAAGACCCAGTCTTGCTTCAACAGTCCACCATGTTTTGGGAAGGGGGATTATCATTAAAAGCCCTAAAAGAATCATTCCAACTGATGCGCTGTGGGCCCCCCGGATTTGTTTTATAATCTCAAGGAGCTGAGAGTTAGTGCTACTGTGAGGAATAAATGTAGGGAGGGGAGTAGGGATTATCATACCGGTCCCTTCTCCCACAATGCGTACAATGCTTCATAAATTTGTTTGGCAAAGACAGCTCCGGCAACATAGAGTTTGGGATACTGATAGGGAAGAATACGAGGATAGGAAAAGTGCCCCTTAGGGTTGTTTGACTTAAATGCCATCTCGTCCTCAAGTTCTCGTACCATTTCAGCGATTACTTCCAATCCGGTGGGATCTTCTTTCAGAATATTGGCAAAATACGCGTATTCTTTTTGGTGTATTTGATGAAGTGTTTCTGTTACTCCGGCCGGCATAACTTTCCTATGCTGAAGCCATCTGATTGAGGCTTCATCCGATATTTCCTGTTCTGTTCCTTCTAAAACTCTGATTGCACTATATAGTGCGGATAGTGCCTCCATCATTCCCTCCGAGTAATCGTAGTATGTAATAAAGGTCTTAATCCTCCCCGCCTTATAGCTTGAAACTCCTTGTCTTAGAATGGGGCTTGCACAAACCTGAATCATTGTTTGAGCCACTGTTTTGGCCTTTGTAGGGGAAGGCCCTTTGTCTTTTAACCACTCCTCGACCCCTTCCAGGATATTAAGGAAACCAGTTGATTCAAATTTGATTTTCGTAAGGTATTCTTCGTTTTCTTTTCTAATCCGCTCAAGAAACGTGTTGATACTATCAGCGGGTAACTCGCAGGAGCGTAACTGTTCCCGTAAGTGAAGTGCCTGAATGCTTTCTTCCTTATCGTATAAATGAAATCCTACCATCTGCTGTTGCATAGATACCAGGCAGTGAGCAGTATAAACTGGGTCGGACTATATCATTTATAGACTCAAAAATCAAATAAGTCTTTTACTTTGATGTTAAAAATCCTGGAAAGTTTATAGAGTATCGGAAGGCTTACGCCCCGTTTATATCTCTCGACAGATGATATATAGGTAAGGTTTACCCCTAATTTTTCTGCCAGTTCTTCCTGGGTAAAATCTCTGTCCCTTCTATACCATCTAATTTTATCTGCAAGTTGTTTATCCCGGAAGTTCAGCGTTCTTCGATTAGCGGATTTTTTATTCGGTTTTTCTGCCATACTCAAAAGCATGGCAGGCGTTTATTATGTTTACCTCAGTCCGGCGGATATAAAAAATAATAATTCTTCTTGACATATCAATCCTTTTCATATAGAATTCTACTCTATCCGTAGGAACATATAACTATGTCCTATGGTATATATTTAGCCTGCCCTCGATTTATTACACCTCTGCCCTTAAATACATAATAAATTAATATGGTTGATTATACACGATTTCAGTCATTTCTAATTGTTGAAAAGGGCATCGGTAGTCTTTGTGCTAAAAGTTACTCCGATGCAATAAAGCGGTATGTGAATGCCACCGGTATCGAAGAACCGACAAAAGATGACGCCATAAAATATATCATGGGGTTTTATAACACGAATAAATCCTACAGTCATATTGTTAATACCTGCTTAGCTTTGGAAAGGTACTCCGGGTTTTTAGGAGGAGTACCAATAAAGCTGGGTAGACCAAAAAAGCCCAGAAAAATTATTACCGGTACATTGACAGAAACAGAGATTGCCCGGATGTTTGCATATTGCAAAAATATCCGGGAAAAAGCAATTCTTGGTGTACTTGCCTATACCGGTGTCAGAAACTTAGAACTATGCAGACTTTTGGTAAAAGACGTTGACTTTAGCAACGATATGGTTTTTATAAAAGGGGGTAAAGGGCATAAGGATGGCATGGTGTTTATTTCCCCTGCTTGCTTAGATGTAATCAAAGAATATCTACAAAAGTACAAGCGGAAAGACGAGCAAACGCTCTTTTTCAGTGTGGCACGCAATAGAAAAGACGATCTTCTTCGTACCGATGCGGTCCGTAAAATTGTCAAAAGAATTGCTAAACGTTCAGGAATCAAAAAACGGGTATGGCCTCATCTCTTCCGGCATTCTCTGGCGATGAATATGTTGGCCAACGGAAGTGATATCTACTCAATCCGGGAACAACTGCGCCATTCATATATTGATACGACTCTTATTTATGTCCATTCCAGCCCTCAGGTAATGCAGAACAGATATCAGGTCTTTTGTCCGAACTACATGTGGGAAGCGACAGTAAGTTCGCTTGTTATGAATAACTCACAACACCAGAAATACCCGAATAAACAGTTTATTGACCAATAGAGAGTTTTTTTGTACCTAGCTTCCTATAATACCTATTCTCGGACTCCTCTTCGATAATTTCGTGCTTGACAAGGAGCAATATTGGTCCCGTATAATGGAAGAAATGTTACGTTATCGGAACCATATATTGCTACTGTACTGCTATTGTGTTGTTTTCAAGTTTATGAGATCTTAGGAACAAGATATGAAGAATAATTTACAACCAATTACTTTCGAAAAAGCGCTGGATCTATTTCTAGAGTCTTTAAAAGGAAAAAATAGATCTGATTTAACCCTCCGGGCATATAAAACAGATGTAAGGCAGTTTTTCTCGTATCTCCATGATACGAACGTTATAATTGTCGCCCCCATTGATGTTAAAAGAACTGATATTAGTGAATATCTCTCTTTTTTATCGCAAAGAGATTTAACCGGCGTATCAAGAGCGAGAAAGCTATCAGCTATCAAAGAGTACTTTAGGTTTTTAGAAGGGTCTGAATATATTGACAGATCTCCGGCAGAACATATTGATAGCCCTAAAAGAGAAAAAAACGGCAGAGTGTTTCTTTATCCGTATGAATATACCAAGATGTTATCTTTAGCCGGAGGGAACCCCAGAGATTACGCAATACTCCAAGTGTTCCTCCAAACCGGTATCAGAGTTTCAGAGCTGGCCGGATTAACTATAAATGATATTAACCTTAATCCCACAAACCCTACAATAAGGGTCAGGGGAAAAGGGCAGGTAGAACGAGAAATAGAACTCGAGAAAAAAGGGATTCAGGCACTGAAGAATTATCTCTCGGCCAGATCCCAAAATATGTCAAATACGGTTTTTTTAAACTATCTTGGAGAACCACTCTCGGAGCGCGGGATTAGAAAGCTGGTGGTGAAGTATCGAACCAATGCCGGCATCACTAAAAAGGCCAGTTGCCATTCCTTAAGACACACGTTCGCAACTTTTAAAGCAGAAAGGGGAGTCTCCCCTTTCCAACTTCAGCAATGGTTAGGACATGCGAATTTAAATACCACTCAAATCTATGTCCATTTGGGCAAACAAAATGCTAGAAAGATTATGGAACGAACCAGTATAGAATGAAAAACTTATATAGAAATAATTACGGCCCATTTTATAAACCCCCTACTTCCCTGTTTAAAGTAAAACTAGATAACATTACTATTGTTCCGGCATCATTACTTCCTTTTAAGTCTACCTGGCAAAAAATAGCCAACAATTTACCTCAAGGTTCTGTTTTAATTTGTCACTCTCCCACTAATATTAAGCAGAAGAAACTTTTGGATAATATTTTTTCGAGTTTGAGAAGTAAAGGTAAAAGTGTGATGAATATATCTACTGAAGAAATTATTTAAATCTACGACCTGTTAAAGAATACTCATTCTTGCGGTATTTTCCTATGAGGAATCTTTCATAACTCTTCTTAAATGACATCCTTGAACTCCTAGAATGCCCTAGAAAGCCAGTTAATTCCATTTAAGCACCATTTGCGTGTCTAAATCGGTATTTGACAACCTTAATCTCTAACATTCTGACATCAAATTTTATATGTTTGAGGCTAGACTACAGGCCTAAAAAGCGGGTTTTGGTCATTTTGGGTAACTAGGAATAGGGACAACCAGCC
>JAKAEH010000184.1 GCA_021825955.1 bacterium
AGATGAAAAAATTTCTGCAAAAAAGAAAGGAAATTTTATCAGCGGCTATTATCTGTTTGTTGTTTTTTATAGGCTATCTTGCGCTCGGACTTATCAAACATTTGCATTTCCAAACAGGCTATGACCTGGCGCAGGCAAGCCAACTGGTGTACGAATATAGTAGACTTCATTTAGCAATTTCTTCCATAGATAATTACTCTTTTATACCCGGCCTTTGGGACCATTTCGAACTGATATATATAATTTTATCGCCATCTTACTGGATATATCCAAATGCAGAAACCCTAATTGTTCTCCAAGCCCTGGTTATTTCTTTCTCCGGAATACCTGTTTTTCTGCTTGCCAGAAAATATAAATTAAACCTTGTTCTTTGTTTCGGTCTTCTTATTTCTTATCTCTTGTTTTACGGTATTCAAAATGCACTCTATTCAGATGTACACAGTCTCGTTTTTGCATCTGCTTTTTTGGCATTTTTCATTTATTTTCTGGATATTGGTAAAAAATTGCCCACCGTTTTATTTTTCTTTCTTGCCGTAGTCTCAAAAGAAGACATAGCTTTGTTAACATTTTTGGTTTCGTTTACATATTTTCTTTTAAGAAGAGGTAAGACGGAAATTTATTTAATAGCCGCTTCAATTTTTTATCTTTTTACAATCTTTTTTGTCTGGTATCCGCATTTTACAATGGGATATTTGTATGCAAATAAACACGGACTTTTTTCCGACGTTAATTTATTTAACTTTTTCAATACCTCTGCAAAGCGGCAGGTAATTTTTGACAGCTTGTTATCTTTTGGTTTTCTTCCGCTTTTAAATCCTTTGCTTTTAATTCCTTTTGTGGGGGATCTTGGTCATTATTTTATTCTCGGAAGCGATAATGCAGTCTCAGCTCAGAGTATTTATATGCACTACAGAAGTTCTAACGCTATTCTTTTAGTCTGGCCGACAATTTTAATAATTGCTAAAAATAAAAAATTAAACAACAAATATTTTGTTACTTACGTTTTATTCTTTGCTTTTTTAACAACCTATATTTTGCATGCCCCGATTACATATCTTTCAAAGAAATGGTTTTGGACTAACCAAAGTGCTGCAGCAAGTATTAATAAAATTCTAAAATATCTTCCGGATAACGCTTATGTCGCAACACAGAATAATATCGCGCCGCATATATCAAACAGAAAAAACATAGTACTTGTGTTCGGAGAAAAAAAAGATTTCAAAACAAACTCTCCCTGTAATAACCCTACCTGTACATGGCTTAAGTGGGCCGGCAGTCCTAAGTATCTGGTGGTTGATACTTCACAAGACTGGAATATTATTAACCTTTTGGCAGATAGGCCGGATTTTGTTTCCGGCTTAAAAAACATGGAAAGAGCGGGTAATATAAAACTTTTTAAAAAAATAGAAAATTCCTCTATTTATCTTATTCAAAAGAGCCCCTATTAAATTATTTTTCCCAGCTGAATTCTTCCCGGCCGAAGTGTCCGTAGGAAGAAGTAGGTAAATAAACAGGTCTTTGGAGCTTAAGCGTTTCGATAATTCCTTCAACGGATGTGTCTAAAATTTTTTCCATAAAATCCAAAATTATCTTTTTCTTCACTTTTTCTGTTCCGAAAGTTTCCACGTCCTGCATAACGGGTTTTTTTGCTCCGATAAAATATGCAAGACGCACCTCAGCCTTATCGGCTAAGCCCTCTCTTACTATGTTTTTTGCCAAAAAACGGGCGGCGTAAGCTCCGCTTCTGTCAACCTTGGTAGGATCCTTCCCGGAAAAACATCCTCCTCCTACTCTTGCATAACCCCCGTAAGTATCTACAACAATTTTCCTTCCGGTAAGCCCGCTGTCTACTGCCGGGCCGGGCATGTGCCATACTCCTGTTCCGTTTACGATCAAATCCTTTTCTTTTATTGCGAAACCAAATTCTTTTAAAACTTTTTCAACGACATTTTTATAAATATCTCTTTTAACCTGTTTTAAATTTACATCTTCGCTGTGAGGAACCGCAATTACAATCTGCGAAACCCTATATGGGACTCCGTCTTTATACTCAACAGTTGCCTGAGTTTTTCCGTCCGGTCTTAAGTAAGACAAGATCTTTTTTTCGCGTACTTCATCGATTCTTCTTGCAAGAGAATGCGCGATTGATATAGGAAGAGGCATTAGCGTTCTTGTTTCCCTGCATGCAAAACCAAACATCATCCCCTGATCACCGGCCCCCTTAGGACGTACTCCTTTGGCAATTTCCGGGGACTGTTTGTGAACATAGATTTCGATATTAGATTTATCGGAGAAATTAAATTTAGGGTCGGTGTAGCCCAAATCTTTTATTCTCTTTATTGCAATTTTTTCAAAGTCAACATCCGCATGCGCGCTAACTTCGCCCGCGATAAAAACCCTGTTAAAAGTGGCAACGGTTTCTACTGCAACTCTTCCTTTTTTATCCTGTTTTAGAACTTCGTCTAAAATTGCATCCGAAATGGAATCGCAGATTTTATCCGGATGTCCGGAGCAAACTGATTCACTTGTAAATGTGTAATCCATAAAAAAACCTCTCTATCAAGAGAGGAAAGATTTTGCCCTATTTCTAGGACCTCATCATTCTGGCACCGTAGTCTTTCTCGGTTGCCGTCCGCCGAATAGCGGAACTCTTGATGATTAATGACCGCTTTGCTTAAGAGCGTTCTCGCAAGCTGTTTTTGCTGTAGGATCTGTAATGGATGCACA
>JAKAEH010000185.1 GCA_021825955.1 bacterium
CAATTGCTGAGACTATAGCAAGACTAGCACAACAAGAAGCTCAAACTCAAGACAAGTTGAGACAAGCTGTTGACGCATTAAGAGCTCGTTACGGATTACCTGCGGTAACTGAGAGAAACAAAGATAGATACGAATTATGGGAAGATGAGCAAAATGAAACAAGGGGCAAAGAGCTTATTTTGGAAAAACCGGAAAGATAATAAACAACTAGAAATAGAAGAATTGAATAGGACATGGGAACAAAAAATCGTCCGTCTTGGATATATTCTTAATCTTAAATAATTTCAACCTTCATTGAATAAATTTACCTAAATTAAAAGATTTTCTGTGAATATCGCAAAACCCAAGCTTTTTAATCGCATTTTGGTGAAATTTGGTTCCGTAGCCTTTATTTTTTGAGAAATTATAACCCTTATATATTTTTGCTAGATCTCTCATCAGTCCGTCCCTGTAAACTTTCGCAATTATAGATGCGGCTGCTATTGAGATGTGCTTTTGATCTCCTTTTATAATATATTCCAAGTTTTTATACTCAATCCCCTTTTTATTCCCGTCAATAAGAAAATAATTTTTATTGTTTTTTTGCTCTTTAGTAATTTTTAGAATCAAATTTTCGAAGATTCTTTTATTGGACTCCCCTATTCCTATTTCGTTTATTATTTCGACTTCTATGATTTCTATGAAACATGTTCCATGTTTAAGTATTAATTTCGATAGTCTTTTCCTTTCTTTGTAAGATAAAAGTTTTGAATCGTTTACATCTTTAAACCACAAATATTTTTTATCAAAAGAGACAGCCGCGGCAGCAATTGGTCCTGCAAAACATCCCCTGCCTACTTCGTCAATTCCAAAAACGGAATCAAAAGTTTTACTGAGTTCTTCCTCGCGGTTAAATGAGGGATTCTTGGTTTCCATTATCGGCTCCTCTTTCACTTTCAATTTCCAGATTATTAGGCTCCTTTAAAGGCTTTAATGACGGTATATGAGCTTCTAATTCACCATATAACTGGGTATTATTTCTCGCAAGTTTTTCAATATATAATCCTTGTCTTTTCCAACGTTTTTCCGCGCTTCTCTTATCCGCATCGAGTTCCTGTTTTAAAGCCAATATTACTTCATCTCTTGCTTCAAACATCTGCCTGAAAGAGTCACTTGTAATAACATCATAAAGTTCTTTAAGCTGTTCATCTGTATGTGATGCCGAGGATTTGGCAATAGCAACATTTAATAATCCAATTCTTATAACATAAGCGAGTTTTATTGCGTATTCATAAGATGCAACCCATGCATTTTCTACTCTATCGTAAATTTTAACTCCTGCCGGTAAGACATCCGAAACCAAAATACAGTCACTGGCGTTTATATTCCTCATGTCTTCTTTAAGCTTGGTAAGCCAATCTTTCTGCCATGCTTTAGTTCTTTTTGCTTCCCAAAGAATAAATCCTGCGCTATTGCCGTGTTTATTCCTTACTTCTTGGATAATATCTCCGCCTCTTACACCTGTGGATACGGGTTTAAAATCATCATTAGGAAATGCATCCCGCAACCGCTCTTCCAAGTCCTTCTCTAAAACATCTCCCTGCAACTGCTGTGAACCCTGATTCAGCTTTCTTTTTAGTTCTTCGTTGGCTTTTGCGGCTGCGTTTCTTGCATCTTCCAGCTGTTTATCTTTTTCTTTAAGCTTAAGATGATATTCCGATTCGGCCTTTTCTATAGCCTCTTTTGCTGCTTTTTCCGCAGTTGCTCTTTCGAACTCTTCCCTGTTTTTTTGCTCTTTAGCCAATTTAGCTTCCAAAATTTGTTTTTCCTTATTTGTTTTCTCGAGTTCTTTTAACGATTCCTCTTTAATTTTTTCTTCGGTTGATTTGGTAATTTCTACTTTAATTTTTTCAAGTTTAGCTTCATATTCTTCTTGTTGTTTTTTTGAAACCGCTTCTTCAATCTGATGCCTTAAAGCATCCGAAAGTTCAAACTTTTTCTTGCAAAAAGGACATGTAATGTCATTCATATTTCAATAATATACGCCTGAGAAAAATATATTGCAAGACAAACTTATATTTGATAGCATTTACTAACCGATATGAAATCTTTTATAAGGAATATTTTTATAAATTCCTTATCTATATTTCTCCTTGCTCAATACGTTCCGGCTTTAAAGGTGTCCGGAGGACTGATTACCGTTATTGCAGGGGGAATCGCACTTTCTCTTCTTTTCATGCTCGTTAAACCCGTGTTAAACATAATATCTCTGCCTCTTAACCTTGTAACAATGGGGCTTTTTTCCTTTTTAACTAATGCAATTATATTTTATCTTTTAACCGTGTTCGTCCCGGGAATTTCTATATCCGCATTTCTATTTAACGGAGCTTCCTTTGCAGGCTTTATAATCCCAAAAATGTACTTTAATACTCTTTTTGCATATATTTTGATTGCCCTGCTCCAATCTCTAATGGTTACATTCGTATCATGGCTCATAAAAAAGTAAAAACAAACCCCAAAATTGTGTGTCTTGGAGGCGGAATAGGTACAAGTGTATTAATTCACGGTCTTAAAAAATATACTTCAAATATAACAGTAGTGACTTCTATGGCAGACGACGGGGGCTCGTCCGGAAGACTCCGAAAAGCATATAACATTATGCCGCCCGGTGATTTGATTTCCTGCATAGCTGCGCTTGTTCAAAATGAAGATTTGGCAGCGCTTCTTACTTATAGATTCCCC
>JAKAEH010000186.1 GCA_021825955.1 bacterium
CTGTAAGCTTGGATTTTAACAAAAGCGTTGTCGGGGTTAACAACAAGCTTGATTTTGGAATTTCATTTGACACATCCGAAGTCGCCCAAAATTTTAATAATGTTTGGGATATAAATATACCCGGAATTTCGGCGGAAAACGATTTTTCATCATTTAATGTTAACGTTTTGTATCCGCAGTCTCTTGGGTCTCCGACGTATATTAAGCCGGCACTTGCTGATCAGAGTGCTTCAAGAAGTGCGGGAAAACTTTTTTTTACTAAGCAGGAGTTGGGGGAATCTGGAATTTCAATTGCATTCGGGAGTTTTCAGGTCTATAACTTCAATTTAACTTATCATCTGGCAAATAGAAATCTTTTTCCAATAGCAACCGAGATTGCTCTTCCGCCTTCTACCAATTATCAGGATGTTGTAATAAACAGCATCAATCCAAAACCCCTAAACGTAAAGCTTGATAAAGACGGTAACTATCTCGCACAATATACGCTTCCCTCTTCGAGTTCTTCTGATATTCATGTCTTAGGCGAAGCAAAAGTATACCTTAATCCAAGAAAAGAAAATCTTTCAAGCAGTCTCATGCAGGATTACCTTAGGCAGCAGCAGTACTGGGAAGTAAACAACCCTAAAATTGTTTCTTTGGCAAAAGAACTTAAGACTCCGTATGCAATCTATCAGTATGTTGTTAAAACGTTAAATTACGATTATTCGAGAGTACAATCCGACAGTCCTAGACTTGGAGCAGTAAATGTTTTGCAAAACCCAAATTCAGCCGTTTGCCTTGAATTTACAGACCTTTTTGTTGCGCTTGCAAGAGCAGCAGGCATTCCTGCTCGCGAGATAAACGGATATGCATACACTAATAACTCAGCCTCAAGACCGCTCTCTCTGATAAAAGATATTCTCCATGCATGGCCTGAATATTATGATTTTGATAAAAACGAGTGGATCATGGTTGATCCGACATGGGGAAATACTACCGGAGGAGTTGACTACTTTAATACTCTTGATTTTGACCATATTGCTTTTACGGTAAACGGAGAAAATAGTAATTATCCTGTTCCTGCAGGAGGATACAAAACTTCACGAACGCAAAACACAAAAGATGTAGATGTAGCGTTGGGAGGAGAATTTAGTCCGATGAGCCAGTCAATAAACGCAAGGTTTTTAGGAAGCACCGATCTTATTTCCGGCATCCCTTTCAACGGCGAATTAAAAATTGAAAATTTAGGAAATCAGATAATTCAAAAAGGAAATGTTAATGTTTCTGCCGGCTTATTGGAACCAAGAGATCAATCGGTCCTTGCAGATGCTATTCCGCCCTATGGATACATACTGGTTCCCGTAGGCTTTTCAAGTACAAATTTTTTGACAAATAAACCTGATACTATTAAAATTACGATTGGTAATTACATAACTTACGAAAACGTGCGTTTATCTCCGTTTTTTTTCAATAAGTTATTTTTACTGGGAGGATTAATAATTGTTAGTTTCGCAATCATCATATCGCTTATTGCCTACATATACAGGCGTATATCTGTTTTTAGACAAAGACAACAAAATCTTGTACGTAGGGAAGGCTAAAAATTTAAAAAAAAGAGTATCTTCATATTTTTCCACAAATGATCTTGGTGAAAAAACCAGACAGCTGGTTTCGCAGATTAAAAAAATAAGAGTTATTGGAGTTTCTTCCGAAATAGAGTCATTTCTCTTGGAAGAAAAACTTATAAAACAATATCTTCCAAAATACAACATACGACTTATAGACGGAAAACGTTATCCAAGTATAAAAATTACAATTAAAGATGACTATCCTAAAATTTTATTTGTTAGAAAACAGGACGACCCAAGGGCAATTTACTTTGGTCCGTATACTAGCTCTCAATCTCTAAGAGCGGTATTAAAAATGTTAAGAAAAATTTTTCCATACCAGTCTGTAGTTAACCATCCAAACAAGCTATGTTTTTATAATCATATAAATCTTTGTCCGTGTCCTTACGTTACAAAAGATAAAAATTATAAAACTACAATAAAACACATAATTGACTTCTTAAACGGAGATACAAAGAGAGTAATAAAAGATCTTCAAAAAGAAAGAGATAGGTTTAGCTTGGAAGAAAATTTTGAAGACGCAAAAAAAACTCAAGCACAAATTAATGCAATATCTCTTATTACTAGCAAAAACTATAAACCATTTGAATATGAATTAAATCCTAATTTAAGGTTTGATATCGTTAATGAACAAACACAGTCTTTAAAATCAATTTTAAACGACAATGGTATATTGGTCAGCAATCTGGAGCGAATAGAGTGTTACGATATCTCAAATACATCCGGCATAGGGGCTACGGCCTCCATGGTGGTTTTAACTAACGGGGAAATAGATACGTCATCATATAGAAGATTTAAGATAAAAAGAGACTATAATGGCAAGCCTAACGATTTTGCAATGATGCAGGAAGTTTTGGAAAGAAGAATAAGAAACACAAAATGGCCGCTTCCTTCACTTATTGTGATTGATGGCGGTAAAGGACAAGTTTCAAGCGCAAAAAAAATTATTGACTCTCTTGGTTTAGATGTTCCTTTAATAGGACTTGCTAAACGGGAGGAAACAATAATAACAGCAGATCTTAAAGAGATAATCCTTCCAAAATCGTCAAAAGCACTTCAGCTGGTGATGAAAATACGCGATGAGGCACATAGGTTCGCAATAACT
>JAKAEH010000187.1 GCA_021825955.1 bacterium
AGTAATGAAACAGGAAACTTTTGATAAATATAAAGGCGCTTATTTATCGCATATTGCCGACACGGTTAAAAATCAGGAATCTGCAAATCTTACGGGAAGCGGCCCTTTAAAATTCTTTACTAATTCTATGAAACAAAGAAAGAATATTTTAGGAGCTACCGGACAACCTGATTACATAAGAGAATTTCAATTTCCCGTATTTAAGGCTTTGGCCGGAGAAATCCACAGTGCGGAATCTGCAAAGGCGGTTAGTGAATTAGCGGGAAAATTCGGGACAACAGGCAATAAGTTTGAAAAAACTATTGCGGGGCCTCGTGTTACAGCTGATGGAAAAGTCGCGCTTTCTGATATTTTACCTGCAAATGTTGCAAGACAATTTAAAGGCGTAGCGGTTCCCCAGGAGGTTGCGGATTATGTTAGGAGGACGTATTCAAACGCTCCTGCCGGACTTTTTGACAGAGTTGCATCTAAAGCAATGAGTTTTTGGAAATTGGGAAAAACAATTTATGCAGGCCCTGCTTATCATGCGAGAAACTTAATGTCTAACCAGATTCTATCTGATATGAGTACCGGTGCGGGACTTCCGGCGACTCTTGCAGGATACGGAAAAGCAGTCGCCGCATATTTAGGAAAAGGGGATGCAAAAACGGCAGGTTATTTACAGGAAATGAAAGATGCGGGAGTTATTAACAGGATGGGGATTTCCGAAGGGATTCAAAGTTTAAGGCCGGGAGTTTTCGGACAAACAGACAATAAATTAGAAAAGATTATTAAATCCCCGATTAAATTGCAAAAGGGAATGGAAGAGACTTCCAAATTAAATGTTTATTCTTTTTGGAGAAATAAAGGATTAAGTATTGAAGATGCCGCAAAAAAAGCGGAAGAGGCAATCTTTTCTCCTTACAGAATTTCTCAAACTGAAAGAGGATTAGTTAAAAATGTCATTCCCTTTTATTCATTTACAAGACAAGCGCTGCCTTTTACTTTAAAAACCGCGGTAAACAAGGGTAGCAGATTAACAAAATATGATAAAGCAAAAACTGCCGTTGAGGGTTTGTCTCCGGAAGGTTCTTCTAACAACGCAAATCTTCCCCCGGAAAGACAAGGAGAAATAAGACTTCCTATAAAAGACGCGCAGGGAAACTATACATATTTTGACCCAACCTATATTCTTCCGTTTGGAAATTTCGGGGACGTAGGAAATCCTTTAGGAGGGGGAAAACTCCCTTTTGGATTATCATATAATCCATTCTTAGGAGAAGCCGCTCAACAAGCCTTTAATCAGGATAGTTATTTCAATCAGCCCATTGCGAAATCTGCAATTCCGGAAAGAGCAAATACTCAAAGAGTCCAGCACGCCTTTCAGAGCCTTATGCCAAATATCCTCCCTACCGATTTAACCGGTATTCCTACCGGACAGCCGGATATGCCGCTTAGAACAAGGGCCGGAAATAAACTTTATTCCGCGTTTACAGGACAGCCGGATTATGCGGGAAGAGATAGAAATAAACCTCAAGCCGTATTAGACACTTTTGGACTTAAAAGCTCTGTTTACAGGCCCGGAGAACAACAGAAATGGGACGCTGTTGATAAAAATAAACAATTAAAAGCAATAGTTTCTGAAATGCGTTCTGTTTTGAATAATCAAAGCATTAAATCCGCAGACAAGCAAAAAATAATTCAGAGGTTAAGAGAAAGGCAAGCGGAGATAATCCAGCAATAGTATCCCCATGGGGATAATTTTATCTAATTTTTATTATCCTAACCATATCTTAGAGTGAAATTACCTTCGTGTCGTGTGGGCATCGAACACACGTTAAAAAATAGATGTAAAAAGGAGGTGAATCATCAATGGAAGATGTAAATAATCCAAATCAAGTCGTAAACGAACCAGGAAACCCAGGAACTCCTGCGCCTTCGACTGACGGCGGAAATGTACCGGGAGGAGATGGAGGCCAAGAGCCTGCTGCGCCGCAAGGCGACCCAGGACAACAGCCACAAGCTCCGAATGTCTCTCCGGAAGAGCAGATTAAAAATCTTAATCAGGCTCTAAAAATTGAGAGAGAAAAAAATAGAAGATTGGCTCGACAAGGTGGCGATGGGAATTTGGAAAATGTCGGCGATGACCTTCTTAGTAACCCGGAATTCGTGAAAATAGCGCTTGAAAACGCTGTTTATCAGCTGAAAGAAGGCGTAAAAGAAATAATCGACAGATATCCCCAACTACCCAAAGCAGTTGCCAAAGCAATTTCTAGAAATCCAAGAGGTTGGGTTAACGATGGAACCGGAGATGTGCCTAACGCTTTGTTAGACATCGAAGATAACATTATTGCCTACCTTGAAGAGGAAGGATTGCAGCAACCACAGCCGGATTTAAAGCCAGTTAGGGTAGCAGGTAACAATAACCTGAATAATACGCCAAACAATGTGGATGTAGAAATTTCCAGGATTATGGCGATACCGCCGGAAGACTGGACAAAAGAAGACGAAGCGATTGTAGCCGCGTATAACAAAAAGAAGAAATAACGCTGAAACAGGCGAAGAAGGGAGAAATAAAAAAACATGGCCGTAATAAGTATAGGTTCGCTTACCGATGTTGAAAAAACCTCTTATGTAAAAGAGGGTCTTGAGTTTGCTAAGTATAATCTTATCTATAGACAATTTGGTACAAAAGATAAGGTTTCAGAGCGTGATGGAAAAACCAGGCAATG
>JAKAEH010000188.1 GCA_021825955.1 bacterium
TATATCATACAAACTCAAATCCCTATTATCAAAGTCCCTTAGTGCTTTTTCTGCTTCCCGGTTAAACAGTCTGCTCATGGAACTTTGGCTCAATCCAAAACTATCTGTCATCATTTGGGCTGCTTTTTTATACTACTTCTGACTTATTCCGTTTAGCAGATAACGTAAAAATCTTCTGTCTACTTCTAACGTCTTTCTCATTGTCCTGTATATATCGGGTTCTTCTGTTTTCCCGCTTTCCTTCAGCCTAAGACGGGGTACTTCTAATCTAACCTTTTCATTGTTTATGCTTACACTGCCTGGATTCTTTCCCCATCTCTGATACTGACTGTCCCTGCTATATCTGTCTCCGGTTTTTTCTTCTGCTTCTTGCTGAATAGCTTTTTGTATTATTTCTTTCAGTGTTTCTCCTACAAAAAGTTCAGGTTTATTTTATAACAATTTTGTTATCTCTTCTTTGTCGATTTCTATCAAGATTTTATTATTTTGCATTTGAGACTCCTTGTGTTTTTAGTTTGTTTTTTTTACAACTTAAATTTACTAAATCCTTGGGGGGGTCTCTTTATTTAATCTCAACTAAGATTGAATATACACCAAATCAATGGTGTCCGGTTGTTTAAGTGAACTGGGGCTGTAATTTATTTAAATTTATAATGTTACAGAACATTTTCATTGTTATCGATTTGAATTTAATATTGTCGCAACCAATCAAAATCTTGGAGCGGCAAAATGAATCAAGGTCAAACAATCTTTTCGCAGATTATGAGTTATATACCAAAACATAATTTCAAATGTTACGTTGAAAAATATCGAGGCAACTATAAAGTCCAATCATTTACTTGTTGGGAACAACTTCTTGTTATGGCTTTTGCTCAATTAACCTATAGGGAATCTTTAAGAGATATCGAAACTTGTCTTAGAGCAATGCAAAGCAAATTATATCATGTCGGTATTCGAAGTAAGATTTCACGTTCAACTTTAGCAGATGCCAATAATAATAGAGACTGGAGAATATATTCCGACTTTGCATATATACTTATAAACCAAGCTAAGGAACTTTATAGAGACGATAAATTTTTCAAAGAACTCGACGAAACTGTCTATGCCCTTGACTCGACAACAATTGATTTATGCCTATCCTTATTTCCATGGGCAAAATTTAGGAAGACAAAAAGCGCTATAAAAATACATACTCTCTTGGACTTGCAAAATAATATTCCATCATTTGTAAGCATTACTGACGGCTCTGTACACGATGTCAATATACTAGTACAGCATTTTTAAAGTTCCTATACAATTAGAATTCAAATTGTATCCATTTTATATTTCCACCGAAAAACAACAGGATTTTTGTTTAACAAAGAAAAATATTTTTCAAGTCTTGTTATTAAATCTTCAATGCTGTTAAGTCTTATCTCCCTTAAAACACTCTTTGCCATCTTGCTAAAAAAACTTTCTATTAAATTTAACCAGGAACCGTGTTTCGGTGTAAAAACAAATTCGAAACGATTAGGCTTTTGAGATAAGTATGCTGTGGTTTCCTTTGAAACATGCGCAGAATGATTGTCCAAAATAACTCTAATCTTTTCTGTATCTCTATATTCATGATCAACTTTTTCCAGGAAATTAATGAAGTCACTGCTCTTGTGTGTAGGACTTATATGATGCGTTACCTGACCTGTATGTAAATTTATTCCGGCTAATAAGCTGATAGTACCGTACCGTTTGTATTCGGCATCCCTGCTGACTGTCTTGTGTTTGCCTGAAACTGGTCTTAGTTCTTTTGCAATGTTTCCTATCGCCTGTATTCCGGGCTTTTCGTCATACGAAATTGTAATCTTATCAAGATTCCGTTTTTTGAGTCTAAGGTCTTCATTTGTTAGCTCAACATCTTTATATACACATAATAAATCAGCCATCTTTTTCTCAAATTCTTCATCTCGCTTCTCTAAATAATATTTTATTCGATGAGGTTTTACTTCTGCTGTATTCAAAATATTCCATATGGTAGACTTTGCAATCTGTGATAATCTTGGATTTTCTTTAATTGTTGCTTGATCTTTAATATGTTTTGTTAACAAATTATATGTCCAAAGCGTATACGAATAATCTAATTCTAATGGCGATTTACAGGCTTCATTTATTATCCAGGTCCTGTCTTCATCTGTTATTTCCTGTGGAGCCCCTTTTCTTGGTAAATCTTTTAATGCTGCTTCTACGCCCATATTTACGCATCTATCCAAACAACTCTTTACAGTTGCTCTATGCACATTTAATATCTTTTTTATCTTGAAATCTAATTCACCTTTGGCGCTTAATAATATCATTTTTGCCCGGTTTACTTTTCGAACTTCTTCTTTTTTTGAACGAGTTATTTTTTCTAAATATTGTTTTTCTTCTTCTGTTAATTTTATTTTTGCTCTGCTATTTCCTCTGCTCATTTATGTTCCTTTTTTTGCAGACCAATTTATTAATTTTTATCTGATTGTACAAACTCTTAGAGAATTATGTACTAGTGTTCCGCCACTAACGCTTCTTTACACTTCATAACTTTAGCCATAATAGTCCCAGCGTCTTTAGTCCATTTGAATATTTTAGGTTTCTCATCGTGTGCCTGTAAGAAATCTCTAATAGCTGTTTCTAATTCTTTAACTGATCTGAATACTCCCCTTCGAATTCTTTTATCAGTAAT
>JAKAEH010000189.1 GCA_021825955.1 bacterium
CTTATCAAGATAAACTACAACAACAACAAAAGTATTTATTATGATAGTTTCTTTTTTAACAGATAATCTCAGGGGGAAAATTTCTTTCCTAAACCATGCTGTTTCTAACAACAGTCAACTGGAAATCCTTTCAAACTTTTTGTTAAAAACCTCAAAAGGAAAACTTTACATAAGCGCAACCGATCTGGAAATCGGAATCTCTTCCTCTATCCCCGCAAACATAGAAGAAGAGGGGGAAATAACCGTACCGGCAAAAACATTTTTCGATTTAATAAACAACATAACGGAGGAAAAAATAACCCTTCAAACAAAAGGACAAAACCTGGAGCTAAAAGGTAAAAAAATAAGAATGACTTTTCAGACAATGCCGGCGGAGGATTTCCCTAAACTGTATGAAGATAAAGGAGAGGAAATAGCAACCTTAAAAAAAGAAACCCTGGTCAAAGAGTTTAACAAGGTGGTTTTCTCGGCAAGTCAAGACACGGGAAGGCCGGCGCTTTCGGGAATTCTGGTTAAGAAAGAGGCTGGAGGTTTTTTGGTAGTTGCTACGGACGGGTACAGACTTTCTTTAAAAAACAACGTTTTGCTAAAAACTAAAACAGGGGGAGTAGACCAGCTTCTTTTGTCGGCCAGAGCGGTAAGAGAGCTTATTTCCATAAAACAAGACGAGGACATAACCCTTAGCGTTTCGGGCAAAAACAACCAAGTAATATTTACCCAAGGGGAAACTGTTTTGGTGGGAAGACTTATCGAGGCGGAATATCCGAACTATGAAAAAATAATCCCTCCCGATTTTGATACAAAAGCAGAATTCGATAGGGAAGAGATGCAAAAAGCCGTAAAAATATGCTCTGTTTTTGCGAGAGAAACCGCAAACATAGTTAAGCTTTCTGTGAAAAAAGACAAAATAGTTGTCTCGGCAAACAGCCCAAGTGTTGGAGAGGACACAGTAGAGGTGGAGGCAAAAGTAGAAGGAGAAGAGAATGAAATAGCATTTAACGGTAGGTATCTTTTAGACTTTCTTTCAAATATAGGAGAGGAAAATATTGTTTTTGAAATGTCGGGTCCGCTAAGCGCAGGCGTTTTTAAGATAATGGGCGACAATTCATTTTTGCATTTAATAATGCCTATTAGGGTGCAGGGCTAACCTCTTCGTTGGGAGCTGATTGGGCTTGGGATATTCCTAGGTCAAGACCCGGCCCAGATAAAAAAGAAGAAATGTCTCTTGCGGTAAAGCGAATAAGTTTCGTAATTTGCGTCCCATTTGTCTCTATCCCCAAACCTTGATTTAAAAAAATATACCAATCGTAACCACCGCGGGTGTCATAAAGCTTTGTGTAGGAAGTGCCAATTTTTGACAAAAAGTCTTGCGTTGTTCCATACGTGGCGTCATCGAATACGTTTTCAACAGTATAATATGTCGAATTTTGTTTTAAAACAACAGTGTCATTAAAATTATTCTGATTTGTGGGAAAATCAAGCTCGGTAAGGTTTCCGCGATTGGACACCTCGGAAGGAGTACCCAAGATTTTTTGCACATCCACGCCGTTGGTCTTTCCGGGAACAATAAGAGATATTTTTGACTGTTCTTTTTGGGAATTTGGTAAAATTTGTATCGGAGTCGGGGAGACAACCGGAGCAGGTGTTTCTTGTTTAGTTCCCCAAAGCGACACTAATAAAAGAAATACTGTTAGAAAAAAAAGAAATGTGATGAGCAAAATAACTTTTCTTGACATATTATTATAATAACAAAATTAAAAAATATTTGAATTTGTCCAGCCGTTAGTGTTAGGGCAAGCAGAAGGAAAATTATATATCGGTTTACTATATGCATTTCCTGCTCCTGTATATTGGCAAGCTCCTCCGCCGGAGCACATGATGGTATCCGCAATTGATTCGGCAAATGACTCTCTGTCTGGCGATATTCCGCAACTGCTGCCGCACCTTAACGGGTAGGTTTTTAGATATCCTGAATCGTAACACCCGGAGTCGCTTTTCCAAGCACTTGAAACATAGTCTTGCTGAACCCTTGGGTTTCTCCAATTTATGGCGTGCCCCGACTCGTGGATTAAAAGATATTGCCTGTTTTTAAATGCCATTGTTTGGCAATAGGAATAATTATAAATATTAATACTCGGGCCGGGGGTATAGCCGTGACACCCTCCACTGTCCGAAAGTAAATTTATCGTCAAGTAGGGGCCTTTTAAAAGAAGTTGTTTATATGTAGGATAAGACATTGGAAGCGCAAAGATGTTGTAAATATCGCTCAATTGGGAGGCGGAGGCATTTGTAACAACAATATGGAAGTCATTTTTTAGGCATGATGCCACATTGCCACTTGTGCAAGTTGGAGTTGCACCGGGAGGATTTGATGATTCGGATGGGGAAGGACTATTACTGCTTAGATCGCCACCGCTATTTGTTGGGGCGCCTCCAAAAAAAACAACAATAATAATAACTACAAGCAAACATACTCCTAAAACAGCAGCAACAGGAATCCATGCCGGAGCCGTTGCAGTTCCGGCTGCGGCAGCTCCACCGGCAGCAGCTCCTGCTCCCGCCGCTGCTCCACCGGCAGCGCCCGCTCCGGCTAAAGCTCCGCCTTCGCCGGCTAATACGGCAGCACCTTCCCCTGCTCCCGCTGCAGCCATTACCCCTTCTCCCGCTGTTTCGGCTCCCTGAG
>JAKAEH010000190.1 GCA_021825955.1 bacterium
TACCGTGCGGATTACACATTCAGAGCGCTTTTTGTTCCAAAAGGAGTACATCAGATAATATTTAGATATAATCCGTTAAGTTTTAGGGTTGGTATAATCTTTGCACTTTTTGGTTTAATTATGCTACCGCTATTTGTGGTTTTCGGAAGGAAGAGATTGATCTAGTTTACCAGAATTTTAATTCTTTAAGCTGAAGTTTTTTCTTTGCAAATAAAAATAGATAAGCTATCTCCAGAAGTCCTACGGTGTTAAGTATGAGCATTGCCACGAACCAATTTTTTTGCTCAAGTTTTGCAGATCTCCATAGTGCCAGCCCTTTCCAAATAATTGACCAAACAAATAGCCCGAACAGTAAAAGTGGCGGAATCTGATTTAAGCTTGCAAGTGCATTCATGTTTAGATTATATAGGTTATTTTAGGTGAATGCAACCGAATTTAAAACTTGATAAAATAGGCATATGAATATTGATAAAAGATTTAAACTTATTCTTTTATTTATATTTTTAGTACAGGTTTTTGCTCTACTTTTTTTTAATAGGAATAAACTTTTTACAAGCTATGATTATTCATACTGGAAAGATAGGTACGAGCATTCTCAGTGGCAGCTTCCCGCTTCAAAGAGAATTATAGGCGATGACGGCCTGTATGCTTATGTAGGAATAAATATTTTAAACGGAAAAGACTTAACCACTATAAATCCGGAAGCGCCGCCTGTAGCAAAATATCTTATCGGTTTTTCAATTTATCTTTTCAATAATCCTGTTTTCTATGCTCTCTTTGTCGGGCTTATAACAACTTATGTATTCTACTTGTTGTCAAAGACTGTTTTAAAAAACGACAACCTTGCGTTGTTTGCAACAGTGGTTCTTATTATGGATCCCTTATTTTTCTCTCAATTTTTTGGTTCTTGGATAGATATAACACAGCTTATTTTTTTTATTCTTAGTTTAATTTTTGTTTTCAAATTAGAAAAATCCGGCAGAAAATCTTTATTTTCTTCTGCTGCAGGCCTGTTTCTTGGTTTATTTATGCAAACAAAGTTCCCCGTGTTGTTTCCTTTAATATTTTTATATGAAGCTTATTTTTTCTTTAAAAATAAATATTTTAGAGAGTTCCTGTTTTACTTATGCGGTTTATTGTTTGGAAATTTAATTCCATATATAGGTTATTTCATAGAAGGGCATACTTTAATAGATCTTCTTAAGTATCAGAAATATGTATTTAGTTTTTATGCAAAATCAAAACTTTCAGCTAATCATTTATCGCTAATGGAGTCATTATTCTTTGGAAATTTCCCAATAATTGCAGGCAAAGGTTTTGATAGGGTTTTGGAATGGACAATATTATGGCCCTTGTCATTTGTTAGTATGTTTTTTGTTACGTTTGGTCTAATTTTCAAAAAGAATAAAGAACAACTCCTAAAAAGTCTTGGAATTATGACAATTTTGATATTCCTATTGTTTTTAATAATTCCATCCTACCCAAGATATCTGTTGATAGTTTTACCTTTTATGTATTTATTCCTTGCTTATTTAATTGATATGCTTATAAAGAATAAAGCTAAGTACCTTTTGTTTATTGTTATAGTGATGTACGGATTTTTGAACTCCTGTTATTATCTCTTCCCAAAACCGGACACTGTTTTAAAAGACTTTTATTATAATTTTTCTAACCAGTATTTTCAGGACATCTACGAAGAAGATTTGACTAACAAGCCTAATTTCTCGGAAAGAAACGATTTCTTCGTTACCGCAAAAAAAGCGATGCAGGGCCTTGAGGTGAGTGACATACAGATAAAACAGCTTAGCGAAAGCTTTTCGCCTTTTTCAGACAGAGGTAGCGTAAAAATTCAAGTAATTTATAAGACGCAAAATCTTGGAGAATTTGTTGAAAATAAAACAATTAATCTCATAAAGATGGGATCTGAGTGGAAAATTAATTGGGACTGGGGAATTTTATTAAATGGATACAAAAAGGATTATCTTACAAAAACAGAAATAGAACCCGGTAAAAGAGGTGCCATTAGCATTAACGGAGAAATTGTTGCGGAAGATAGTAACGGATATTTAATTTCCGTAAATCCATCGAAAATTGACTTAAAAAGAGAGCAGGAAATGCTATCTTTTCTTCAGGATATTTCTGGAATAAAGGCTGTATGCTTGCAAAACGTATATCTCGAGAATATTATCCCGAATACTTTTGTTCCTTTGTTTACAACGCAAATACCGTTGTCTAATAAACAACTAGAGGAGCTTAAGACTTTTCCCGGAGTGAGGGTCGCAGATTATCCTTCGCGTATTTATTACGGCAATAAGCTGTCGCAATTTTTGGTAAAAAATACTCTTTTCGACGAAGAGTGTACGAGAATTTATTCCTCTACAAATTACAGAGGGGTAGCGGGAGTTGAAAAGAAATACGATAGTGTTCTTTATGGCTATGATGGCGGTTGGGCCAAAATTATAGACAGGAATGGGAATTCAATTCGTACAATTTTTGCAAAGCAACCAAAAAACGGACAAGATATTAATCTAAATAGTGTAGAATAAGAGTATGAGAATAGGTATATTTGATCCTTATCTTGATGATTTAGGCGGGGGAGAAAAATACATGATGACTATCGCGCAGTGTCTCTCCAAAAATAACGATGTTAATATCTTTTGGGATAAC
>JAKAEH010000191.1 GCA_021825955.1 bacterium
CGATCTCTCTTCTTCTTATTTCCCGGGGCGTTAAAATAACATGCGATGAAGCCTCTCCAAGGTTATCCATATACCTCTCCAGCTCTTTTTGAATGGGTTGTCTGGTGGAATGGTTTAGGCCAAAATAAACAAGCGCTGTATTTTCAAATGCAGCCTGGGTTCCGTTTAATGGAATTACTGCTTCAATTAAAGGTCTAAAAGATTCGCTTCGGGCAGCTACCTTAAGAAAATCAACATCCACTACTGCTCTTAAACTTACCCTGCTGACTTCACCGTCAAAGATCTCTCTTGCTTTTTCAATCTCTCCGGTTATGTGGTTTAAACTATCCGAACTTCTTACTATACCGGGCGTATATATGCCCTTTATTCTTTCGAATGATGCTCTTTCCGGAGGCCAAAATCCTCCGACGGAGCTGGTTAATCCGCCTTCATGAGCCGGAACATCCTGCTGATTTGCTTCTTCTTCGTTTAATTGAGCTTCTATTTTTCTTCTCACGCTAACATCAAAAACAGCCCAGAGAACACTGCTTGTGTCAACTCCGGACCCTTCTCTTGTCCCCGATACATTAATCAGATGAGACCCTTCCGGCCCTTCGGTTAAGGTCCACAATTCTCCCTCGGCAGGGAAAATACGGCTTTGCCGTACGTTACCTAAATTATTTCTTCCCGGTAAATCTTGTTCTGTCATATTTTTTCCATTAAAAAACCCCTTTTTAAGGGGTGTCTTGTTAATTACCAAAGACAAATCCCCCTTTAGGAGAGGTTCTTCTTTGCCTTTTTCATTAATCCGCTAAAATTATTTACCACAACGATGTGAAATATATCATAAGGCAAAATATTTGTCAAAGCTCATTCAAAAACAGTCTGGTGCAATACTCGTTTCTCCTTGGTTTGACAAACTAAATAGCAGCTGACACGATAGATATGTTGTTAGATTAATCTATCTAACTCCGGAAGGAGGTGTAAGCTGCCATGACTTTTGTACCAAAATTACCGCATAAAGTCCAGTATCTTTCTTCATTCTCATTCTCCTTCATCTCAAAACTCTGTGAGAAGACAGAGATTGAAAAATTTATCGGCGGAAGACCGGGATACGATAAGGAATTTTTGTTTTTCCTTCTTTTAATGAAACGGGTAACCAATTGGAGTTTTCGGACTATTGCCGAAATGGGAGGAATTTCCCATTCAACTCTTGTCAGGGCAAACACATACTTTCTGGTTCGCCGTATCTATGAAAAATTTTTCCTTTCCCTGGTGAAGAAAGCCTATCGGGAAGGATTAATTAAGGGAAAGTTTGTGGCAATGGATTCAAGTTTTGTAAGTACTTTTTCAGGGAAACAAGAAGAGGGCTCCGAAGGCTGGAATGGCTTCAAAGAAGCTTATGGATTTAAGCTCCATTTGCTCATTGATTGTGAAACAAAATTCCCAATAGCTTTAGTTGTCACTAATGGATTGGCAAGTGACAATACCCTGGCAATACCATTACTGAAAAGGGCAAAAAATTGGCTTAAGAAGTGCGGTTATGTTCTTGCCGATAAAGGTTATGATGACGGAGAAATTGTTGATTTTATCGTGAAAGCTTTTTCAGCTAAAGCAGGCATACCGGTCAGGAAACATAATAGAGGAAGAAACTATTCCTGGATTGGGTCAACAAAAAACTTTCAATTGAAAACAAAAGGCAGAACATTAAAAAAGAGTATTTACAACAAAAGAACAGCTGTGGAAAGGGTTTTCTCAATGCTTAAGCGGGTATTTCATCTGGGGCATGAGGAAGTACGGGGAATTCTTTCTTTTGCCAAACAGGTTTACCTGACCTTAATTTGTTATATGCTCTCGCTCTTTGACATTGCTAAATCAATCTAATGGAGGTTTTGCACCAGACTCTTATCTCTTTATTCTTTTCCAAAGTAATACTCCGAAAAGAATAAGGTCAACCAGAACAACAAACCATATCGCCAAAGACAGAATATTTCCTCCCCATCCGTAGTATCCGCCCATCATTCCGTATCCAAAACCAGGCACTGTATTTTTACCCCCATTCGCATTAGCTTGAGGACTATATCTATGACCACTCATCATTCCCTGAAAAAATGAAGGCACATTAGAGGGAATAGGTGCGTTTGAAAGACAACCACTACCTCTTTCTCCCCATACGATGTGCATTTGGGTATCTCCTTGTTTACCCATCATTTGCTGTAGTTCATTGTCCCAATAAACATGGTTTTCTGTGCTCCCCGCCGCCTGCCCCATAAAATACTCACCTAATTTTTCGAAGTCTTGGCTTGTTAGATTTTGACAGGTAATTTTTTTATTCTGCAGATTTTGGTAAATTTGAAGACCAGCATTTTGCATATCCTGTTCGCTTTGAATATCGCTTTGGGAAAGCGGAGTTTGCCCCTGATAGCTTCCCATCATTTGAGCAAAAGAGGGTTTAACCAGTAAGAAGAAAGCTACAACAGATAGTAACAGAATTATTTTTTTCATTTATTACACCCCCTTTCATTGTTAAAAATCATAGTTTTGTTTTTCTCAAAAGTAATGCATTAAATACGACAATAATTGAAGAGGCGGTCATAAGTAAAGCCGCCCACTCTGGCCTTAGGAGTATTCCAAAAGAGGGATAAAGAATTCCTGCGGCAATTGGAAT
>JAKAEH010000192.1 GCA_021825955.1 bacterium
AATCGAGGTACGAGAGGCTTTATCACCTGTTTTAACTCAAATAATAGATTCAGTTGCTTCAGTTTTGGAAGATGCCCCGCCTGAGTTAACAAGTGATATCTTGGAACACGGCGTGCTCTTGACCGGCGGAGGATCTCTTTTGTCGGGACTGAATCATTTAATCGTAGACAGGATTCATATTCCGGTTATACGTTCTGAAGATCCTTTAACGTCAGTGGTTAGGGGTACCGGCAAAGTTTTGGAGGACGAATCGCTTCTTCAGAGAGTAAAGGTTATCGGCGGATTAAAGTAGGCCACTTAAAACCTTTCTTTTTAGGATTTACAAGTGCTCTAAAAATGTCTCCTTTTGTGATTATGCCGATTAACCGTTTTTTCTTATCTACAACCGGAAGACGACTAATATCATTAATTTTCATTAAAGATTCCGCTTTAAGAAGTGGTTCATCCAGATAAACCGAGAAAACTTTTTTGCTCATAACATTTCTTACTTTCTTGCCGAGAATTCCTTTTACGTTTTTTTCCATTTCCTCAAAATCTCCTTCATGCACGTAATCTTCTACCAGATCACGAATGTTGGGAAATAGCTGAGACAAGATGTCCTGTTCTGTAATAATTCCAAGGAGTTTTTTAGTGTCTTTTTTAACAACAGGTATTCCTCTGTGTTTATGCCCAAAGATTACACGTGCTGCATCGGAGAGCAGAGAGTCTGGAGTGGTAAAATCAACTTTTCTCTGGAATACATCCCGTACTCTCATTAGATATATTATACCACTATAGTGCTACCCCTATTTTGAGCTTGTATACTTTTTATAAAAGAACTAAAATGGCAATATGAAAAAAAGAAGCGGTTTCTTTTATTATTTTTTAGTTTTTTTTGTTCTTTCGTTTGTAATACTTGCTGCATATAAAATTGGGATTTTGAAACCGTTAAATAATCTTTTGCAGAATACTTTTTCTCCTATACAGGTTTCGGTTTACGGCTTTTTTTCAAATTTAACAGGGGAGAGCGCTCAGATAACGGCGCTGAAAACAGAAAACGCTAATTTGATTAAAAGGCTAATTGACCAGAATAAACTTGCCTCGGATAATAAAGCGCTAATGGATCAGTTTCAATCGCAGAAAAGTTTAAATCCATTTCTTCTTCCGGCAGGTATAGTAGGCGCGCCCGGATTCATTCCCGGCATTTCCAGTCCTGATGTTTTTATTCTCAATAAGGGCTCTGGGGACGGAGTCGACGTGGGCGATGGAGTTATCTATAACAACAATTTGATAGGGAGAGTAAATAAGGTTACTCCATCTTTTTCGGAAGTTATGCTCATAACAAATTCACAGATGTCATTTACCGCAGAGACTTTAGATACAAAAAGCATGGGAGTAGTAAAAGGACAAGGAGGAGGGCAAATAATTTTAGACAATGTCCTACTTTCAGTAAATCTTAAAAAAGGGGACATTGTGGTTACGAAGGGTGATGTTAATACTCAGGGAATAGGCTTTGCTCCTGGTCTTATTGTAGGTAAAATTTTATCAATAAGTAAAAATCCAAGCGACCTTTTTCAGAAAGCAGAAATAAAAAGCGATATAAATTTTTCAAGTCTTAATACAGTATTTATACAAACCCGTTTGCAATGAGATTTATATTAGCTCTTTCTTTGCTTATCGCTCTCTTTTTGGAAGTAGCAGTAACGACACTGCCTCTTATTCTGATTATTCTTTTGTGTTTTATTGCTCTAACAAAGGACAATTTTATTTTTTTCTTGGCTTTTATTGCAGGAATACTTTTGGACGGGTTAACATTTAAGCCTTTGGGATTATCGAGTATTTATTTAACAGCGTTTTTATTTATTGTTCTTATGTATCAGGATAAATTTGAAATAACCACCAATTATTTTATTCTCATTTTTTCGTTTTTAGGAAGTCTTGGGTTTCTGCTTATTTTGGGTTACAATAGTTCGGTGATCCTTGAGCCTTTGACAAGTGCTTTTCTTGCGGTTTTGTTATTTATATTTCTTAAACGTTTTATTAAATTAGATTCTAAATTTTCAGGCGGACTTTAATTATGGTAAAAACAGGAATTGCATTTGGCGATTACATATCGCAGGGTTCAAAAAAAAGAAGAAGTTGGGATTTTGACGGGAAAAGCAATTCGGCAAGAGTTTATTTTCTTCCGTTTTTTCTTGCTGTTTTGTTTACAATTCTTTTCTTAAGGATTTTTTATCTTCAGGTAATTAAAGGGTACTATTATAGATATCTCTCAAACAACAACAGGACAAAAACACTGGTTGTTCACGCTCCACGCGGAATAATCTTTGATAGAAATGGAGTTCCGCTAGTTTTTAACATGCCCGGATTTAGGGAAAATATTAACGGTAAAGTAGTTTTGTTAAATCAAGAAGAGGCGCTTTCTCTTATCGCACAAGGTAAAAAAGATTTAGAGGTAGATAGCCTGCGGCAATATCCTTACAAAGATGCTTTTTCGCACGTTCTAGGTTATATTGGTCAGATTTCAAAAGAAGAATTATCATTGACGCAGTACTCGGGTTATTCATCCGGGGATATAGTAGGTAAGGAAGGAATTGAGCAGGAATACGAATCAAGGCTAAGGGGTGTTGACGGAAGACAGCTTTTTGAAATAGATG
>JAKAEH010000193.1 GCA_021825955.1 bacterium
TTATTAAGCGATAAATTGTCAATAGTTTTTGATCAGTTTAATTCAACTCTTGCAGCTGACAATAAATTGCTGGGAGTATTCATATTAATTTTCATATTTTTGACACTAATATTTCTGTACAAGCGTTCCGAAAGAGCTGTTAAGAATCTTATTAAAACATGCTTAACAATTCTTGTAGTCTTTTTTGCAGGAACAATGGTTTTTAGCCATGATATATGGCCACATTATTTGGTAGGACTTCCGGTTATTTACGTTTTATTATTTTGTATTAGCTTGTATCTTTTGGGAAAGAGAATTTCAAATTTTATTCTTCCTTCGTTGATTTTTGCCGCATTATTTTTATTCATATTAAATCCTGTTTCTTTGGTAAAAAGCCTAACCAGACCTGTTTGGGAAGGAGACGCATCGGTATACAGAAACCAGTTAGCGGTCGTAGACTATGTTTATAAACAAGCAAGAGGTGAAAAATTTAAATACGTAGTGTATACGCCTGGGGTCAATGATTATGTTTATAAATATTTGTTTAAATGGTATGGTCCTGAAAAATATCATTACGGCCCTACGACTAAAGTGACAATCGCATATTTTATTCTGGAGCCTGATTATCAGGATCCAACAAGACTTCCTGACTGGCTAAAAAAACGATCGGGTGATGGTAAGATTATAAAAGACGTTATGCTCAAGGGTAATATAAGAGTCCAGACAAGATTAGTTCATTAATTATGAAGATAATAAAGAAGTGTTTTGAGTGGTTATTTAACAATAAGTTTTTGGTTTTTGCATTGATAATTTTTGTTTTCGCATTTTTTTTAAGAGCATATCAAATGGATATAAAAAATCCTTTTGGGTATGATCAGGTAGATAATGCCTGGGCAGCAAAAAATTTTATCGTAAATCATAAATTACCGCTTGTTGGTATGGTTGCAAAAGCAGACAGCGGAGTTTATATTGGCCCTGCATATTATTACTTAGCTACATTTTTTTATTGGGTTTTTAATTTAAATCCTTTTGCGTCTCAGATTTTGTCTTTATTATCGGGAGTGTTTAATCTTTTGGTAATTTATTTCGTAGTCAGAGAAATTTCAAATAAAAAAGTTGCGCTTATTGCTGTAATAATTAATGCTTTTAATTTCTACGCAATTATTTTTGATAGAATACAGTGGCCGGTCCAGCTTCTACCTGCAGTATCATTTTTATCCTTTCTGTTTTTGTATAAAGTTGTTTTGGGGAATCCTAAATATCTTATCCCCTTAGCTATTGCAGTTGGCGTTGCGTTTAATCTTCATTTTACTGCGATTTTTCTTTTGTTAATAATTTTATTATCACTTCCTATTTTCCCCAAGACTAAAGAAACTGCAAAATACATATTAATCTCCCTACCTCTTTTTTTAGTTTGGTTAGTTCCAAATTTTTTATATATGCTTGTTAACAAGTCCTCAAATGCCATAGCTGGTTCTTATTTCTCCAGCTACTATCATGGTTTTCATCTTAGAAGAATGCTCCAGCTTTCGGGCGATGCATTTATCCAGTTTGATCAATATATCTTTTTTGACTACCTAAAACCTTTAAAGTTTATTATTTTCCCATTGTTTATTTTCGTTTATCTTTATAAATCTTTAAGCTTGAATAATAAGAAATTTATTTATTTGTTAGTATTATGGTTTATTGTTCCGTGGATTGTTTTTACAACATACAGCGGGGAGATAAGTGACTATTATTTTTCCGTTAATAAATTTATTGTTCTTTTTATACTTTCATATATAATTTATTTGTGCTGGAATATCAGATTTTTTCTGGTAAAGTTATTAGTGGCAGTTTTGTTAACAGGATATTCTTTAATAGGAATTACAACAATTTTGCAGTACAAGGATCCGGGAAGCTTTTTAATTCACGAGCAGAATGCATTACAAAAAGTTAACATAGGAGAAAGAATAGAATTTGCGGTAGGCGTTCCGGAATCATATTTGTATTATTATTATATGAGACAAAAAGGAGTGGAGGTATATGTTTCTAAAACAAAATAAGTTCTTCATATTTTTATTTATTATTCTTGCTATCATTCCGATACTGTCGCTTTTTCACGCTGGTTTTCCAATAACTCACGACGGACAGGATCATGTAGCAAGAATAGCAAATTTCTATCAAAACCTTGCCGAGGGGGTTTTGATTCCGAGGTGGGCAGCAAATCTTAATTGGGGATACGGACATCCTATTCTGGAATTTTTGTATCCGCTTCCTTCCTACATCGCTTCTGTATTTCATTTTGTTGGGTTTTCTTTCGTAGACTCAACAAAGTTAGTTTTTATAACAGGTGAAGTTCTTTCTCTGCTTTTTATGTATCTGTTCCTTTCAAAATTTTTGGATAAATACTCTTCTCTTTTTGGTGCCATGCTTTACTCACTTGCTCCTTACAGAATGATAGATTTATACGTTAGGGGAGATATCGGTGAGCACTTGGCCTTTGCGTTTATTCCTTTGTCTTTATATTTTATTTATAAAGTTTCAGCTGAAAAAGATTATAGAAATGTTATTTTTGGAGGAGTATCAATCGCTTTTCTTATTTTGGCACATAATGCAATAAGCCTGATGGCGATGCCTTTTGTATTATTTTACAGCGTGTTCCTAACATATATT
>JAKAEH010000194.1 GCA_021825955.1 bacterium
CCTTTTTATAACCTCGTCATAGTCATCTTTAAAAGCGCGGAAATTCAAATGACAGTGAACGTCAATCATAAAAATATTATATTGCTTTCAAAGATTATTTAGTAGGGGATATTATTGTCCTTTTAGTGCGTTTTCACAGGCAGCTTTTGCAGTTGCATCTGATATCGAGTCGCAGGGAGAACCAGATTGAGTTTCTGTTTTCCCTTGGGGGTTAGCAGAAGTTTTTGGAAGCGTTGTAGTTGGGAGTTCCATAAACTTTACACTAGCAGGTGGGGTAAAAAGAGAAGCATCAACTATCCAGGCAGAGCATTTATAATCTGCTTTTTCATTAGGATTAAAATATTGTCCGGTTTTAGTATCGGAAGCAAAATCTTTCTCAGATATAGTCATTTTTATTCCCTGGGGAATAGCAGAACCCCAAATATAATTTGTATCTCCATTTCTTATCATACTGATATCTTGCTTTTTCCCCTCAACCGTTGTGGTGATGTCTCCTCTGAGTTTTCCAGCCGAAACATATAAAACGCCGCTACTCTCCACAGATTCTGTTTTCATGGCAAAAGTGCATTTCTGGGAAACTCCGGAAGAAAAGATATCCATAAACGACTTTGCAGCACTTTCTTGTTTTTGAGTAGCAGGGGTAGCGTTGGTAGTTTGATTTCCTGTTTTTGCGGATTTGGAAAGGGTTAAATAAGCACCGGCTCCCAAGATTGCTAAAAGTATTAATACGCCAACAATAATTAAGTTTTTATTTTTTAACATTTAGCAAAGTATATGCTTATTTTTTTTGGCTGTCAAGACGCCAAATCTCATACTAGTTATAAAGACGATGTTTTAACAATTTTTGTCAGGATTTTGACAGGCAAATTGTCCAAGAATAGTCAAGTTAGATGATGTTTTTTAAATTATTATCGTTTTATGTTAATAGAGGCGCGATCTGGAACAGGTATTCCATCCGAACCAAGATTAACATTGAACCCCGATTTATTGCCTCAGAAAGAGCTATCGTTAACTGAAGTTCTCTCTCATTATAACCTTGTAACTGCGGTGGCAGCTGCAGAAGCCCGTCTGGCAATTGATGTTAAATATGCTTTAGGAAAACCTCTTGCCGATGATGATCAGAAAGCGTTTGCCATATGGCTTGACAGAAAAGCTACTCATTCAATGGAACAGTTTCTTCATAGTTTTCCTTTTATCTCAAAAGTAGTAGATTGTGAAGGAGAAAAAGAAAATAGAAAGGATAGGGAATCGGGTAACGGATCGGCAGACTTACCGGTATTAAAAGGAAGCTATGGAATGGGAATTTTTGTGCCCTTTAGCGAAAGACATGTTTTAAACACGCTGGATTCTGCATCAAGGGTAGAATTAGTTATTGATCCAATCGAAGGGACAACCAGATCTTCTTTAAATCAGGAAGGGTCAGTGGCGGTAATAGCCGGAACATTAACGGGACATATTGCGCCCATTCCTCCGGAAGACAGCCCGGCTTTATATGCAGATAGAATTGTTGCTTCCCGAAGGCTTATGGGTAAAGTTTCACTAGATAGATCTCCCCGCGAGAACGTAAGAGCTGTGATGAAAGAATTTGGCTTAACTAATCCTGCGGATGTTAAGGTTGTAGTAATGGATAGACCGCGCAATAAAGAGCTAATAGATGCTTTAAGAGCAGAGGGCATAGTATTTGATCCAAGCACTTTAATAAAGTCCGGAGATTTAATGCCTGCAATAGAAGTTCTTGCTCAAGATAAACCAATGCTTTCTATGAGTAGCGGCGGTAAAACAGAAGCCGTAATTGCAGCCTGCGGCGCTAAAGCTTTGGGGGGTGTATTTGAAATGCGCTACGTATCCGGGCAGGGTAAGCCTGTTGATGAATTCCCCGGTCTTTTAACACTTGATGATGTCGTATCGGGTAATCCCTCGGACTATTTTGTAAATTTTGCCTCCATCACCGGAGTACCCAAACTTGGTTTACCAATTCCCGAAGCAAGAGGAGATAACTTCATTGTTCCTGTCGCTACAATTACCAGTGAAAACGCCGGGTTAATGACACGAAGTGTAATAGTTTAAGCTAAATTCTGGGGAAAAGTGGAGCAGAGGATCTAATTTGCGAAACTTCAAACTGTGTAGTTATCTTTTCCGAAGTTTGGGGCAAAAACGGTTTTAGTAATTGAGCGATTTCCTGGATTTGGTCAACGCTATGCTCCAAAACGCTTTTTATTCTTTTGTCATTATTTTTTATTAACTCCCAGGGTTTTTCTTCGTTGATAAATTTATCCAGTCTTGCTATTTTATCCCAGATTATTAAAAGCGCGTCGTTAAAGCGGTACTCTAAAAGCGCTTTTTGATAATCTTGGTCAAAATTGGAAATATGTTTTTGGTTGTCAACTGTTTTGGTTTTTTTAAAGTTGGCGTTTTCGCAAAGTTTGGCAACTCTGGCAATTAAATTCCCCAAACCGTTAGCCAAGTCGCTATTGTAGAGTTGAATAAGTTTATTTTCGGAAAAGTCTCCGTCTAAAAACGGAGAAATTTCCCGAAGTAAATAATATCTCAAAGCATCCTCTCCATATTTCTCAATAAACTCGATTGGGTCGGCAACGTTTCCTAAGGTTTTAGACATTTTTGCTCCGTTAACT
>JAKAEH010000195.1 GCA_021825955.1 bacterium
CTGTTTAGAGTAGAACTCCTTTAAAACAAAATCCGGAAGCATTTGGTAAATAGGAATATTTTCGATTCCTATGCCGCTTCCTTCAGGAATATTTTTTACTATCCAATTAGATGATACTTCTCTGGGGTCTCTATAAAATTTAACAGATATCCAGAAGACTGACTGAACTATCTGCAGGCACAAACCCAAAAATATTATTGTTAACACAATATTTTTATACTTTTTAAATAAAACAAAATTAAACAGTTCGTTTATCAACAAAGTGGAAGTCAAAATCATAAAAGGTAACAAGACTAATGCTCTGTTTCCTCCTCCGTCAACGCTAAAAGAAATTGTGCTTAGCAAAAACAGTATGGACGTAATAAAAATAAAAGTTTGGGTTTTGTAGTTTTTTATTTTTTTGTCTTTTATTTTAGAAAGCAAAAACAATATCCAAAATAATAAGGTAAAATAAAATAACCCTGTTAGAAAATAACCGAAAATCGAAGGAAATTCTCTAAAAGTAAGAAACATCGATGAAGAAGAGCCAATGTTAAATCCACTACTTGCTTGAGGACCTTGAACCAAAGTTGAATATAATAACTGATAATAATTTCCTTTCCCAAAAATCATATCGGGAATACCTATAAAAGCAAAAGTAAACAAAGGTACAAAAATAACTGCCGTTAAGTGTTTATAATTTATTTTTTTGGAAAAAATATAGTAAGCAGAAACATATGAAATAAGAAGAGGTGCTGCGGTAAACTTCGTAGAAAGCGCAAGGCCTACTGCAATACCGGCATAAATAAAAAGACTAAACTTCTGACTAACAGAATATCTTAAAATCAAATAAATAGATGTAATAATCCAAAAACTTAAAGTTATATCGTATTTATAATAATTTGTTAAAGAAAGCCAAATTGGATTAAATACAAAAAGAGCTGTAAAAATAATGGCAAATGAATTCAGAAATTTTTTTAGTAAATTGTATATAACTATTATGGACAAAATTCCATAAAACAAGGTATGAAGTCTTAAAACTTCAAATAAAATATGCTGCATGGGAAGATTATCCAATGTGTATTTAATTGCCAAAGGATTAACTATATGAAGAAGATAAAAGGGTATTAAAAATATTAGCGAAGAGACTATATGGTAAAGGGGAATACTTGCCGCTCCGCTTACCGATCCTGTTCCGTCTTTAACAAAAGTTCTTAACGCTTGAGAAAAATGCCACTCATCCATAGCATAATTAAATGGATGGTTTGAATTGGGAATTCCCCATTGAATCAAATAAAACATTAAGCCGGAATAAATCAAAATAACTAAACAGAGAGATTTATTGCTTTTTATTGTAGGGATAATTTTTTTGAATGATAATTGCTTTGCTATGCCTATTAAAGTTCCCGATAATACTGCAAAATCAGAAGCAAATTGCAGTAAAGGAAGATAAATTAATCCAGCCTTATCTTCTACATATTTGAAATTCTTTTTTGCTGCCCAAATTAAATAAGCAAAACCAATTAGTAAAACTGTAATGTCATAAAAGATAGATTTCATTATCGGTATAAGAGTTATCAAATAAACTGCAAAAAAATATCTTAAAAAAATAAAAATAACTTTATCCCGAAAAATATTAGATTCTGCATCTCCTAATGCGAATCTAAAAAACATAATAAAAGCTTCTTTTAAATTTTTCCTGGGGTACCAATTTACAATAGCTTTTTTTGCAAAAACTATTTTTGCCCCATTATTTCTTAATCTATTAGCGAATTCATAATCTTCGTTATGAGAAAGTTTTTCATTAAATCCGCCTATTTTTTTCCATACCGATTTTTTAAAAGCCATAGAACGGGTCGCAGGAAGAAATTCCGTTTCGTTGATTTTATCTTCCATAACAAGAACGTAAGGAATAAGAGATTTTTGAAAAGAATTATTAGAAATTCCTTTATAATATCCCGCTACAACATCTATACGTGAATTTTTAAAAGGCCGTACAATCTCTTTTACCCAATTCTTTTCTAATACACAACCGGAGTCAGAAGACAAAATAATTTCACCTTTAGCATTTTTAATTGCTTCGTTTCTTCCAACCGACCTGTTTCCTTTTTTAAATATTATCTTTATATTAGGGTTAACTTTTCTCCGGGGGAATTTAAAACTGGATATTTCGGATAAAGTATTATCGGTAGAACCGCCGTCCACGATGATTACTTCATCCGGAAGAACAGATTGATTAAAAATAGACTCCAAAAATTTAATTATGGAGTCTTGTTCATTAAAAACCGTCGCAATAAACGATGTTTTAATTTTCATTTATTTTATTGTTGAAATTATAGCATCTTCTGTTCTAAAATACATTAAATGTCGCTTCATCTATTTACCGCCCTGCCCTCTAACCTATTTAATAATTTTGCTTATCTTAAACAAGATTATATCGGTCTGACTTTAAATTTTAATTTTCTTATTAATTTTATTTTGGGATTTCTAATATCTCTATCCTTTATAGTAGTTTCTCTTCTGTTGGGACAAAAAATTAGAACTATATTTTTTAGAAACTCATCTTTCAAAGATATAAATTATCTAATAGACGCTGCATTAGGAACCATTGCAATTGGAACCGGAGTCGCCTTGTTAGGTGTCTT
>JAKAEH010000196.1 GCA_021825955.1 bacterium
AAATGCCCAAGAAATTATAGCTTCCATTAAAAACGACTATAAAGACGGTGAACTATCCGAATTGGACGGAATAGCAATATCTTATCCCACCTGGAGGTTTAGCGTAAGAACTTCCAATACCGAACCACTTTTAAGACTGAATGTAGAAGGATATGATAAAGAAGAAATGAAAAAGCACAAAGAAGAACTTATTAATAGAATTGAATCTTTAAAAAAATGACAGACTTAAATAATTTAGACGAAATAAAAAAGTTGGATCCTAAAAACGTATATGGTTCAACCGAAATGCTTTCGCAACAATGTGAACAGGTTTGGGATGATGTAAAAAAACTTAACTTACCTAAACTTGACCCTAAAAACATTATTATTTGCGGAATGGGAGGTTCTTCTTACGGAGGACACGTATTAAAATCGCTTTTTGCGGATACTTTAAAGGCTCCCCTATCTGTAGTAAACGATTACCATTTGCCGGCCTTTGCAGACTCATCTACTTTGGTATTTTTAACCAGCTATTCGGGCACTACAGAAGAAACCTTATCATGCTCAAGAGAAGCAATAGGGAAAAACTGTGCTATTGCGGGACTTACAAGCGGAGGAGATTTAGGAGAATTTTTAAGAAACGGCAATTATCCTAATTATACATTTCAATCAAAGTTTAATCCCTCCGGACAACCGAGACTTGGAACAGGCTATATTGTGCTTGGAACACTCGCGGTATTTAACGAAATGGGTCTTATAAAACTTGAGGAAGCAGATGTATTAGAAGCAATAAATCTATTAAAAAACTCTGCCGAGAGCGTAAAAAATGAAGCAAAAAAACTTGCTCCGCTATTGCAAAATAAAATTCCCCTTCTTGTCGCCGGAGAATTTTTAGAAGGAAATGCACACATAGCAAGAAACCAGCTAAACGAAACCGCAAAAAGTTTTTCCGAATTCGCAGTATTGCCGGAATTAAACCACCATTTAATGGAAGGTCTTAAATATCCTACCAAAGATATAACGGCATTATTCCTAAACTCCTCTCTTTATTCGGACAAAATAAGAAGGCGCGTAGAGCTTACGAAAGACGTAATACAAAAAAATGGGCTTAATGTCCTTGAATATAATGCCAAAGGAAATTCAAAAATCGCACAGGTACTTAATGTTTTGTCGTTCGGAGGATTTTTATCCCTTTTTCTTTCATTGCTCTATGAAGAAGACCCCAGCCTTATTCCTTGGGTAGATTATTTTAAAGAACAGCTTAAAAAATAACCGCTCCCCTTGCAAAAAGGCTGAAATGTCTCAATAATAATATTATGACTGCCAAATCTAAGTTTGTAGCATGGTTTAAAGATGTTGATAAAGAGGACGTTCCTTTGGTAGGAGGAAAAGGCGCAAATTTAGGTGAAATGACCAGGGCGGGCTTTCCCGTTCCAAACGGTTTCATAGTCACCTCAAACGCATACTACAAATTTATAAAAGATAATAATTTATCCATTAAGATTAAACACCTTCTGGGAACCGCTAACTTCGATAACTCAGACTCACTTACTCAGGTTTCCCAACACATAAAAAAAACCATACTTGAAGGTAAGTTGTCAGACGAATTAATAAGTGACCTCTTCGGGGCCTACAGCAAGCTAGGCAATGCATTTGATGACGCTTTAGTAGCGGTAAGATCATCGGCAACAGCGGAAGATTTGGCTAATGCTTCTTTTGCCGGACAGCAGGAAACATACCTTAACGTAAAAGGAGAAGCTGTTCTTCTGGAAAAAATTAAAGAAGGCTATGCTTCACTTTTTGATACAAGAGCGCTTTTTTACAGACACCAACAGCATTATGACCATCTAAAAGTCGGAATCGCTTTGGTTGTACAAAAAATGGTTGAATCGGAGAAATCCGGAATCATGTTTACAATTGACCCTGTAACCAACGATAAGTCTAAAATTGTTATAGAAGCAATTTTTGGTCTTGGAGAACTTATCGTAGGAGGAATTGAAAACCCCGACCACTATGAAGTATTAAAAAGCGACTTGTCTATTACTACGAAAAATTTTGCCTTACAAAAGAAAATGCTTAAAAAAGTCGGCGCAGTAAACAAGGAGATTAAACTTTCATCTTCACAAGGAAAAAAACAGAAAATATCCGATAAAGAAATTCTTACTTTGGCCAAACTCGGTCTTGCGTTGGAAAAGCACTATTACTTCCCTCAAGACAGCGAATGGGCAATAGAAAAAGACAAAGTATATCTTGTCCAAACAAGAGCCGTTACAACAACTAATGAGAAAAAACAGTCGAAAAAGGACACTCTTGAAATTGAAAACACATCGAGAACTCCGATACTAAAAGGAGACCCTGCGAGTCCGGGTATAGCCGCAGGTCCTGTTAGAGTAATCGAGAGCGCAAAAGAAATCGGGAAAGTATTACCCGGAGAAGTGCTTGTCGCACCTCAAACAAACCCGGATTATGTACCCGCAATGAAAAAAGCTGTCGCAATAGTTACCAATAGCGGCGGAAGAACCTCACACGCTGCTATTGTGTCAAGAGAACTGGGAATTCCCGCTATAGTCGGAACAGAAAAAGCAACAAAAGTGCTTAAAACCGGAGAAGTTATCACAGTAAACGGAACGAAAG
>JAKAEH010000197.1 GCA_021825955.1 bacterium
TTTAGATGAGCATTTTTTATTCGTTTTAACTCACTCAAGTAACGGACGTTATTACCATTCTTTTCAACTATTATATTTTTGAATGAATTTCCCGGTAAAGGCCAATAATTTAGCAGAGAATAAAAATAGTCTTTAGGCCTAACACGCAAAATAATTACGGCAATAGTTCTGTTATCCAGGTTAATGATTGGGGCTATGAAGTCATCATGGACTTCATTTTCAGCACTGCAATAATATAGGTCGCTGGAAAAAACTCCTCTATTATTTATTGCTTCTTTCACAAGCCGTGCGGTTATTGTATCTACCTGTCCGATTAAAGGATTACGTGAAAATAATAAATCTCCGTCGGTTGAAAAGATAAGATCATTTTCATAAATATTTTTGACTTCCACCAAAGAGAATTGATCTTCTATCATTTGCTTGTTAGAAGCATTCTGTTTATGTAAATAATTCTCCACGCTTCTAACGAAAAGCGGATCATTAGCTAGTACTTTTACATCCGATAACCTTTCATTATTCCAGTTTGAAATTTGATTAATCTTAAGTTGATCAACAGCTTTTAATGTATTAAAAGTATCTTCACGGGCAGAATTGACTTCATACAAATAGAAAAAATATCCCCCAAGAATAAGTAAAAAGCCGATAAAGCAGATCAACGCAAAAAGATGCCATTTTTTAGTTAGGATAGTGTAAGATTTATTTCCCATAAATTTTGCCCATTTTCGATTTCTTCATTCTAAATACAAATATGTTAACTAAAATTACAAAATAATGTATTTTGATAAAAATAAACCCTGATTTGTCATTCACACGTAACACATCCTTGCGAAGGGGGGGGGGATTTATTTTTTCGTTTATTTTGTCATAGCTTATACTCACTTTTCTGTCGTAACAGAAAGTATTACAAGCAGTTTTTAAGATTTTTAGTAACTAACCAATAAATAATTGCCATTCCGACCCTGCCTACCGAGAGTGTTGCGGAACTCTCCTATTTAGTTTTGAACGTAAAGAGAGGTTTTAAAAATGTCTAAAATGGGATTTCTCCCTCCGGTCGAAATGACATTTTGGAGTTGTGCAACACTCTCGGTAGACATGTTCTCTGCGAACGTTGCGTATTCTTTGCGTTCTCTGCGTTAAATTTTTATAAAAGATAGTTTTTAGAAGTGCCCTAAATATTATAATGCACTTAACTGTGGTGCATAAATCGTAAAATCAATAATTGCTTTATGCTTTACGTTATCAAGCCACGCCTTTTCGTCATGTGCAATTTTTATTAATTCTGGCGTGGAAAGAGACTTGAATTTTTTCAATACGGTTTCCAAAATATTTAATTCTGCACTGGTGAATAAATTTGGATTGAAAGGTTTAAGCGAAACTATTTTTTCAGTTTCTTTTTCTTTAATTATAATGAATTCATTCGTCAGATAATTTTCAGATTCCAACAAACCAAAGATTAAACCATAGTCACAAGGAACTGTTCCCATAGGAAGAGCAATGTACTTACAACCGGAAATTGAGTAACCGGTATATTTATAGCTAGCAAAGTCAGAATAAAAAAGTAATTTATTAAGGCGTGTTTTCATTGATGCATTGTGTATGAAGTACAAAACCATGTTTGCAAATTTTTCATAGTTTGGGACACTAAACCCAGTATAACGGTTAGGGATAATAAAGTTGTCAAATAATATTTGTTTTAACTCTTTTTCTCTAACTTTATTTTTCAAGATTAAATCAATAAGGTTATCTAATATTCTCTTTGAATTTTTAAGAATATCCTTTTTACGCTGGATAATTTCCTTAAAGTCTACCGGATTCATAATAAGGCTAAGGAGTGTAGCGGTACTGGAAGAAGGCATTTCCCCATTTTCATAAAGACGATATTGATTGGCGCCAAGTCCTAGAATTTCGGACATTTTAGCTGCTGATAAATTATATCTTTCTCTTGCAGCTATTAGCTGCTGTGGGAATGGGATAGAGTATTTTTCCCGGTACTGGTTGTATACATTATTAATATTAATATGATCAATTTCGGCTGTTGTAAATTTTTCTTTGCAATTTTTGCATGCGTAATAATATTCGAATACATCAAAATCTTCAGTACGAAAAGAACTTGTTTTTTTTTCTACAAATAATTCCGATTTGCCTTCACATAAAGGGCAATTTACTGATTCCATTATAAAACCTTCTAATTAAATTTATGATTTTACTCTAAAAAGCCATAATACTCTAATTGCCGATATTTATTAAGTCACTTTACGCAAAATGTAATAATTACATAGTGAGAAAACTCCGAGGTTTTCCTAAACCTCGGAGTTTTGCGCTTCACTTCCATTATATTTGAAATTGCTTGCGTAACATGAGTTATTAAAGAAACTTTTGCTTTTCGGCTTATTATCAATTGACTTTAGCAATATATATTTGAACTATTAAAATGTCAACTGAATAGTTGAATTTATATTAGAATATACAAATATTGCCGTAATTATAAGTGCCGGACTTGTATAGGGGATTTTTTTCCGCATGCGGGACAGGCTCCGTCTTAAGCCGGATTCGAATGACAACTGCTTACTTCTGTCATATGGAAGGAATTCTACGACTGAGATAT
>JAKAEH010000198.1 GCA_021825955.1 bacterium
ATATATTCCCCAAAGTGACACCTATATAGAAAAAGAGGTTGAAATTAACGAAGAAATAGACAAGCTAAGGCTTTCCGCGACGACTAACCTTCTTACAAGAAAAGATGTAATAGTAGTTGCTTCTGTTTCATGCATTTATAATCTCGGCTCCCCTATTGAATACGGAAAATTTGTAATGGAGATAAAAAAAGGAGTAAAAATAGACCAGAAAAGTGTTTTACTTAGGCTCTCCGATCTTCAGTACGAAAGAAATGATTATGGATTTAAACGTGGTACTTTTAGAGTAAGAGGTGAAGATATAGACCTGTTTCCCGCATACTTAGACAATGGAGTGAGAATTGAACTAAGTAATAATTTTATAAAGAACCTTTATGAATTTGACCCCCTTACCGGCGAAATAACAAAGCCTATCGATGCAACGGTAATATATCCTGCCAAACACTATATGACAAATCCGGCTACCTATAAAGATGTTTTTCCTCAAATCAGGGAAGACATGGAAAAAAGAGTATTTGAACTTAAGAATAAGGGAAAAATACTTGAGGCTCATAGACTTAACCAAAGAACTAATTATGATTTAGACATGATTCGAGAATTAGGGTATGTCAACGGCATAGAAAACTACTCAAGATATTTTGACGGCAGAAACCCGGGAGATCCACCGTATACGCTTTTAAATTTTTTCAAGGAATGCTCACCCGATTTCCTTACTATAATTGACGAGTCACATATTACCGTACCCCAAATCCGGGGAATGTATAACGGAGACAGATCCCGAAAAGAAACCCTTATTGAATACGGGTTTAGACTTCCCTCTGCTTTAGATAACAGGCCTCTAAAATATGAAGAATTTATGCAAAGAGTAAACCAAAAAGTTTATGTAAGTGCGACGCCCAATGATTACGAACTTTCTTTGGCAAAAGAAACAGAGAGCATAGTGGAACAGCTTATAAGACCTACAGGACTTATTGATCCTAAAGTAACAATAAAACCTACTAAAGGACAGGTGGAAGATTTAATAAACGAAATACAAAAAAGGGTTAAGAAAAAACAAAGAGTATTAGTCACCACATTAACAAAGAGAATGGCGGAAGACTTATCTTCCTACCTTGAGGAAAGGGATATAAAAGTTTCCTATTTGCATTCCGACATAGAAACATTAAAAAGACAGGATGTTTTGGACAGATTACGTTTAGGAGAATACGATGTTTTGGTAGGCATAAACCTATTAAGGGAAGGTCTTGACTTGCCTGAGGTTTCTTTAGTTGCAATTCTGGATGCGGACAAAGAAGGTTTTCTAAGAAGTAAAACTTCCTTAATTCAGACCATGGGAAGAGCTGCCAGACACCTTGAAGCAGAAGTAATTATGTATGCGGATAATATGACCGGCTCTATGGATGGAGCTATAAAAGAAGTTGAAAGAAGACGGGAAATTCAGATTGCTTATAATAAAAAACACCATATTACTCCAAAGGGAATAGAAAAATCGGTACGCGCAAAACTTGTAGAAGAGCAAATAGAAAAAGAAGAAATGAACTATCTTTTAACACTAAGCAAAAAAGAAGTGATTCTTCCTGATGAAAAAGAAAAACTTATTAAAAATCTTACTAAAGAAATGCGTAAGGCAGCAAAAGAGCTTGATTTTGAAACGGCTACGATTTTAAGGGATCAGATAGGGCTGCTGAAGAAGTAGCTTGAACTCTTGCCTTTTTCTCTTCCAATACTCTCTCGATTAATCCTTCATCTCTTTGCGCAAACGCTACTTGAACACCATCAGGTCTTTGAGTAGCTAAGCTAATTGCAGAATCTCTTATTTTTTCTACATCAGCTGGAAAAGGATCATTGAAATTATTCGTAGCTGGGAATTCAGACCCGTCACGCCTTCCAATAAAAATTTGTCCGTAATTGGGGTTTACACCTCTTACAAACTTGACATATCTAACTTTTCTTTCTGCGCCAACCATAATTTATTCTCATATAGTAAGCCTAATATGTATAATTTGTCAAGCTAAATAGAAATATTTTGAATGTGTTCGATGTTGTTAATTTCATTACCATTTGCATCAATTAGTATTGCATCTATTCTCATGCTTTCCGGAAGCTTAGGATGGAGCATTTTATAAAACTGTGCAGTTTTTATGAGACTTTTTATCTTATAATGAGTAATTGATTCCAGTGCCCCTCCAAAAATTTTTGTAGTTCTTGTTTTAACTTCAACAAATACAAGAATATCATCTTTAATACAAACTATATCTATTTCTCCATATCCTTTGCGGAAATTTCTTTCTATAATTTTGTAGCCGTTTTTGCTTAGATATTCTGCGGCGAGGTTTTCCCCTTTTTTTGCAGTGGGATTAGAAATCCTCATTTAAAATAAGAATTAGTTATTCTTTTTTTCTCGAAGGAAGTAAAGCTTTGCTCTTCTGGTTTTTTCTTTAAGATGACCCTTTACATCAACTTTTTCTATATTGGGAGTATTAACCGGAAATATTCTTTCAACAGCAACAGTTCCCACATTTTTCCTAACTGTAAATGTTTTGTTTCCGGTCCTACCCTTATTTTTTATAACAACACCTTCAAAAATCTTTATTATGGCTTT
>JAKAEH010000199.1 GCA_021825955.1 bacterium
GAGGGTTTACGCTTTTTCAGATTTTTACCGGAAAACCAAATCTTGCAACGCTTCTCCCATCAATTGGCGGCCTAGTAATTCTTGGGATAATTCTTTCTTTTGTTTTTATAGTCTTAAGCTATATCCTCCAAATTGGTTCAATTTTAATAGTCGGAAAAGGGCAGAAAAATTACGGACAGCTTCTGAAAAATGGACTTTCGCTTGCTTTACCTCTTTTTATTACAAACCTGCTTTCTTTCTTTATTGTTTTTGGGAGCTTTTTTATATTTATTATTCCTGCCATAATCTTTCAAATAGCTTTTGCCTTCGTAAGTTATGAAGTAATTTTAAACGACCAGAAATATGGAGCAGCACTTCGCCGAAGCATGAAAATTATTTTTTCAAACTTCGGCCCTCTTTTTGTAAGATTTTTAGTAATCATCGGCATTTATATATTGGTCGCTTTTCTTCCTTCAATAATAATCAATGGCGCAAACAGAAATGCAGGCGGCTTTTACGGATTTATTTCTTTCTTTATTAATCTGGCACTTGGATGGTTTGTCCTTTGCTATAACGTAAATCTTTATAAGGAAGCAAGGCGCGGATTTGAAAAAGACAAAGGAAGCAAATTATTAATACCAATGCTTATTGCAATAGTCGGATGGGTAGTCTCAATTCTATTAATTACAACATTAATTGGCTTTATCACAACTATGGTTTCAAATAATTTAAAAAGTGCAAAACCAATTCCGGTGAAACAACAATTGGCACTTCCCTCTCCAACCATAAAACTCCCATATTGACAACTAATTAGGAAAGTATTTTAATTGCTTAACGTTTATGCCTAGACTTCCAGAACTTTTACGAAGGGCGTCAAGACCAAAAGTAGCTGAAGAAGCGGTTCCTGAAACCGCTGCTTTAGCTAATAAATATTTAGACGTTTACACCCAAAGATTGATAACAACAGTGTTTCCTGCTCAGAATTTGGAAGTAGAAACTGTTGCCACAACAGAAATGACCGCAGGGCAGCAGGAAATTTTTGCTGCAATAGGAGAAGCTCTTAAGGATTCCACTCTCCCCCATGTTAGAATTATTTATACTCCCTGGATAGATGGAACTGTTTCTTATCCCCCATTATTCTCAAGACCTGTTCCTCAACAAGGCACTGTGCTGGGAGGACTTATTCAAAACAACCTATTTGCTACAACTATTGCTTTCAGTGACGAAGTTGAAGGACTTAAAAACAGTCGAGAATTAGTTGCCGATTTTATTCGCCAAGGGGTTCAAGCTACACGCGAATCAATAATTGGTTTGGTTTCCGGCCAATTTTAAAGCTTCAAATCCCAAAGATTTTTTTCTACATAAACACTTCCTCTTCTCTTTTCATAGTTTTGTTATATAATGCCAATTTATGAGAGAAACCGAACCTAGACCTATTCACATAAACAAAGCGCAAGCTGTTTGGAGAGAAACAGTCCGCAAAATTTTAAGATATCCCCTACTTAAAACTCAGGAATCCGCGGATAATCTCGGCGGGCTTGAAAGACTTTGTGAATTCATAGCGCAAGGGAAGGGAGGAATCGTTGTTGAAACACATTTTAGCACTTCAGACCCTTTATGGGCGCTTGATAGTGTTATGGTTAATCAGGCAAAGGATGTTAAAGCCAGTGCTCCAATTGCGAAACATCATGCCTTTTTTGGGCTTCTTCCTTTTGCAAAGTCTATTGGAGTTAGAGCGATTAAAGTAACAACTCCGGAGACAAAAAGACTTGCTGATGAAAAAGGAGAAAACAACCTAAGACGCGGAAACGGAACCCTTGAGTATATGAATGAAGCAGCTGAAACTGTAAAAGATGGAGGAATTGTTGTTATCGCAACCAATGCACACAGAAAATCCCAATTAACCTTTGACGAAAGCGGCGTTGTTACGCGACTCATTAAAGGCTTGCATGAAAGAGGAATCTCTCTCAGTGACGCATGGATTCACTTTGTTTCGTTTGAAATGAATGGAATACAAGATTATGAAAACAAAAAAGTAAGAGGATTAAACTTTTTTAAAAAACACAAAGTAAACCACGGGGAAACTCTTACGGTTAGCGAGTTACTCCTCAAAGCAGGTATCGAAATAAAAGAGTCTGAAACAAGGGATGAATGGAAAGAAAGAGCGTTAGGTTCTATCGAAAATGCTGTTTATAATAGATTTGTAAATATTGTGCCCACTGCTTATCTTCCGAGATAATTAAAGCTTGAGGTCTTTGAGGAATTGTTTAAACTCACCATTTATATCGGGATGTTCCAGTGCCAACTCTACGACTGTTTTCATATACTCTAATTTGTTCCCCGTATCGTAGTACTTTCCGTTTTCAATAACCACTGTGTAAACCGGCATTCCTTCGTCTTTCAAAAGATTTATCGCATCAACGAGCCATACTTCCCCGCCTTTTCCGGGGTTAATTCTTTTCAAAGCCCCAAAAATTTCCGGAGGGAAAATATATCCTCCATGTGTAGCAATATTTGAGGGAGCTTCATCAGGTTCCGGCTTTTCAACAATTGACTTAATCCTATGGACATTTCCCTCAACATGTTCAAGATCTGCAATCCCGTAACTTTTC
>JAKAEH010000200.1 GCA_021825955.1 bacterium
TTCCATTTAACTCAAGCATTTTTACTGCAGGGATATTAATTGAATTTCCAAGAGCATATCTCATTTGGACAAGACCGTGCCATTTCAAGTCATAATTAAGAGGACAGTAGCTTTTTCCTCCTTGGTTTGGAAAGCAAACCGGTTCGTCTATAAATGTTGTTGCGGCGGAATAATTATTTATCAATCCAACAGCGTAATTTATGGGCTTTATGGATGAACCTGGCTGTCTAAGAGCCGTGGTTACATTTACGTTTCCTGCAATTTTTGTATTGAAATAATCCTTGCTTCCTACCATTGCAAGGATCTCTCCCGTAGCGGGGTCTGTGATAAGGGCTGCTCCATTTGAAACATGGTAGTAATAAGGTAGCGCATCGACTTCTTTGGCAACTGCGCTTTGGGCAAAGTCCTGGACATTCAGGTCAATGCTTGTAACAACTTTTAATCCGCCCTCGTCGACTGTTTTTTGTCCATATTTTGAAATAAGAAGGTCTTTTATGTATAAAACAAAATGCGGAGCATCTATGTTGTTTGAAATTCTTTTGTAATTTAATATTTCGTTTTCCGCTTTTTGTTCCTGGTCTTTTGTTATGTAACCCTGTTCGAGCATTGCTTTTAATACTTCAACTTGTCTTTGTTTTCCAAGTTCAGGTCTTGAGCCGAATGGTGAAAATTCGGTTGGCGCTTGGGGAAGTCCAGCCAGAAGAGCGCTTTCTGCCAAATCCAAGTCTTTTGCATGTTTTCCAAAATAGCTTTCTGATGCCGCTTCTACTCCATAAGCAGTCCCTCCGTAGGGAACCTGGTTTAAGTACATTTCCAGAATTTGATTTTTTGAATAAAGTAGTTCGGTTGCAAATGCCAAAATTATCTCTTTTATTTTTCTTGGGATGGTTTGTTCTTGGGTCAGAAGGCTATTTTTTACCAGCTGCTGTGTAAGAGTAGATCCTCCCTGGATTTGTTTATGGAAAACAATGGAAACAGCAGCTCTGGCAATACCCCTGAAATCAACTGCACCATGGTTATAGAAGTTTTTGTCTTCAATAGATATAGTTGCTTCTTGCATTGATTTTGGAATGCTTGATAAAGGAATAAAAGTTTGATTCTTTTTGTCATAAATGTTGTACAAAAGTTTTCCGTTTCTGTCATAGATTAGGGTTGATTGCGGAGTCGAAGCACTGCTAAGTTTTGTGGGAAGGGGTAAATCTTTTAGCAGCAAAAAATAGAATGCAATACAAAATAAAACAAGGAGAAAAGAAACAAGCATAAGATTGTTTCTTAAAAAATGTTTTTTATAATTCCCTAGAGTAAATAATTTTATCGGGGATTTTGTCACAAGTCATATAATACCATTATATTAAGAGACTGACAACACCACCGGGGATTGTATATAATAGACTCAAAAGATTATGGATATAAATACTCTTCTTAATTCTATGGTTGTTCCCAGCTTAGGCTTTAATTGGATAGATTTAACAATATTGATAGTATTGTTGTTTTATTCCTTTGAGGGATACGCACTTGGGTTTTACGTCGCCTTTTTAGATTTAATAAGCTTTATTTCATCCTTTGCATTGGGTCTTGTATTGTACGGTTTTATAGGAAAAGTATTAATACATGTATTTTCAATGCCAAACGGTTTTGCAAATGCGATAGGGTTTTTTGTAGTTGCCTTTTTTTCGGAGATTTTGATCAATTTTTTGTTAAAGCATTTAGTTCTGGTTTTGCCGTTTTTTACAGAATTTAGCTCATCTCAGCCTGCTTATATTAAAAGAATTAATAATTTTTTGGGTATTATCCCCGCAATTTTTTCGGGACTTTTGTTAATTGCGTTTATTCTTACCATGATTATTATTCTTCCTCTTTCACCGTTTCTTAAGCATTCGGTTTCTTCTTCAAAAATCGGTAGTGCTTTGGTAACAAATACACAAGGTTTTGCAAACGACCTGAACAATGTCTTCGGAGGAGCGGTTAATGAAACATTAGCTTTTTTAACAGTTGAGCCAAAAAGTAATCAGATAGTAAGTCTCAACTTCAGAACATCTAATTTTACAATTGACGAGACAGCAGAAGGAAAAATGTTTTCAATGGTAAACCAGGAAAGGACATCAAGGGGAATATCTGCGCTCGCTTCATGGGGAAAATTAACAAATTTGGCTAGGGCACATTGTGAGGATATGCTTGAAAGGGGATATTTTTCCCACTATACACCGGAAGGCCTCTCTCCTTTTGACAGAATGGCACAGGCTGATATAACGTTTAGTTATGCCGGGGAAAATCTTGCTCTTGCGCCAAATGTAGATTTAGCAATGAACGGTTTAATGCAGAGTCCGGGGCATAGAGAAAACATCTTATCTACAAATTTCCAGAGGATAGGAATAGGAGTAATAGACGGGGGAATTTACGGAGAAATGTTCTGTCAGGAGTTTACGGATTGATATGAATATAAATAGTATAGAAAAGGCAGAATTAGAGAATAAGAAAGTTCTTCTTAGGGCGGACTTAGACGTGCCGTTGTTAATAAGCGGAGAAATTTCCGATGACCTCCGCTTGACTGCTTCTTTGGAAACACTTAATTATATTCTAAAAAGAG
>JAKAEH010000201.1 GCA_021825955.1 bacterium
GTTCTTCTTTTTCAATTGTTTCAAGAATATGTTTGGGCATTAACTAATTCTTGCAAAAAGAGGTATGTTTGGCAAGGTGTCTAAACAAGACCGTCAAGAGCCAGATTCACCATTTTGTCGGCCTCTGTGTTGGATTCTCTTCGAATTGCGGTAAACTTAACGTTTCCCTTTATTTCTTCAATGAGGTTTCTTGCTGTAAAAAATAAATTCCTTAAATTTTCGTTTTTAACTTTATAAGCTCCGTTTAGTTGAGAGGTGACTAATTCTGAATCAAGAAAAAAATCTATGTTTGGATTTTCGACTTTTGAATTTTCTTTTATCCATCTCAATGCGGATATAACTCCCATATATTCTGCAACATTATTAGTATTAATACCGATTCTTTCTCCTTTTTCAAAAATCAATTTTTTATTTTGGTCGTATATAACAAAACCGTATGCTGCTTCTCCGGGATTACCGCGTGAGCCTCCGTCAGAGTTTATAAAAAAGTCTTGTTTCATATTGCCTTTCTATTATTTTTCACAAGTTGTAAAACTAATTCTTGCATAAAACCTTTCGTAAAACAATGTTTAATCCCTTGTTTTTATATGTTTCTTAAAATATAATTTTTTCTATGTCAGATAGTCACGGAACTTTTTTTACCGGTGTTGGTTGTATGGATGGACGAGTCCAAAAAGTAATTGCTGATTTTGGTAAAGAAAAATTTAATGCAGAATATCCGGATACAATTACGGAGGCAGGACTCGTTGGAAAACTTGCAGTGGAGGAAGACGGAAGCCTTTTGTTTGAGTCAATTAAACAAAAAATTTTAATTTCCCTTGAAAAACATCATAGTCGGGGAATTGTAGTTCACGGACACGAAGAATGTGCAGGAAATCCCGTAAGCGAAGAGCAACACTTAGAAGATATAAATAAAACTTGTGAGCAAATAAAAAAAATGGTTCCTGAAGGAACACAAATAATCCCCGTTTACGTAAAAGTTAACCCCCCAAGGGTAGAAAGGGCTTAAAATTTTGGAGTAGGTGCATTAAAAGAAGAGGTTATCTCAAATCTCCCTCTTTTGGAATGAGTAAATGGATTTTGGTAAAATACCATCAATGAATGTATTAGCAGAAAGAAATTACGAAAGGGGTTTGTTTCCTTTCAATGAAAGAGTAAGACAAATTTCTGTTGCAGAAAAAGCATGGAATGAAAACCTAAGAGATCTTCGTTTTTTTCACGGTACGTCGGCGACCTTTGTAGATAGTTTAAAAGCTAATGGAATTTCTCCATTTGATATTGTTTATGATAAAAATCTTTTGATGGAATTAGCTAATGCTGTAAAAATTACTGATCCGGGACATTCTCCATATTTTGTCCGCCTTGCTGAAAAACAATCAGTTCACGTTTCTAATTCTTTTTCACATAGTTTGGATTTTGCCCTACAAGGACCAGAAGCAATAAGGGACGTATTATTTTTTTGCTCATCTGTTTTACAATCTGACCGAAGAAGAAATTTAAGTCCTGAAGTTATTAACATTCTATGTAAGACAGAGAAATATTTGGCAAATATGTTAGCTTCTCGTCAGCCTATGGTAATAGCTGTTAAAAAAGAATCCAGAGTAGTAAAAAAACATTTACACAAAGAGTGGCCAAGATTATTTTCTCTTGCCTATGACAAAAGTTTTTTTATCAGAGAAGTGGGGCAACTTGTGAGGTTAGGAGAAAGTGAAGAATCTGCAGTTGAAGGCTTACTTGATAATATTGATGAACAATTTAATGACCTTGAAATATTTGAAACAATTCCGTCTGAGGATTTTGATAAATATATTATGGGTGGCGAATTGGATTTACTAAAAAGGTTATGTAATATTTAATATAATTACCCCAAATCTTCGCGTTTGGCGTGGAGGAAGTGGAACCACTGATCAAAAAAGGCAACCAGAGCCTTAAATGGCGCCTCAATTATCAAATCCAAAACAAACAAAAGAATGTTTAATTGGGAAATTCCTTCTGTTAAGTATCGGCCAATACGGGCTATTGGCATGAAAAAAAAGTCGACTAGGGGAGTGATGAGCCCTTGTTTGTCCTGAACTGTATAAAGATGAGCAGTTTGGTTTATTCTGTAGGAAAGGAAAGAGACGATGGTTAAGAAGAAAATGAAGAAGCCCTGGCTTACTAAATTGAAGTGAAGTCGCGACAAGACATACATTATCGCCCCGAAGCTTAAAAAGAACGTAGCAAACCAAAGGAAGGAAAAAACATTTTCAAGGACCGACTTACTTGTTTGGGCTTTATGTTTGACAAAAATAGGTCTTCCTATTTGAGGGTTAGGGTCAAATAATAAAATTTTGATTCTGTCCAAGATTCTAACAGAGTTATCTTTCCCGGGAGCTTTGATAAAAAGGGAAGAGGAGATCATAAGAAATGTCGGAACTGCAATGTTGATTGCAATATTTAGCCACTGAATTTGTCCATAAACAAATCTTTCATATGTGCCTTCAATTGTAAAAGCGAGAAATACTTTAGACAGAAGAATAAAGATTACGCTTCTGATGATTGCCCGTCTAATTTTAGCGATTATACTATTGTATCTGG
>JAKAEH010000006.1 GCA_021825955.1 bacterium
TCACAAAATCGCGGGCATCGTCCATATTGTAAGAGTTAATTTGCGACAAAATTGATTATTTTTCCTGCTACGTAAATTACTTTTTCAATTCCTTTTCCTGTCAAATGTTTTTGCACTCTGTCAGAAGCTTTTGCCAACTCTTCAACCCTACTTTGATTTTTAAATTCCGTGCTTTTTACCGCAATCGAATCTCTGACTTTTCCATTTATCTGAACTACCACTAAAACTTCATCTTCTATTAAATATTCGGGATTTAATTCTGGCCATTTTTCCAAATGAATCGAATTAGCAGATGGATGTATTGAATGCCAAAGTTCTTCGGTAATATGCGGGGCAAAAGGACTTAAAAGTTTTAGAAAAGTTTGATATTCTTCTGCTGCTATTTTTTCTTTGGCCGATAAAAAATTAAGCCAAGTCATAAGTGCTGCAACTGCAGTATTAAAATGGAAATTCTCTAGATCATCCCCTACTTTTTTAATAGTTTTATGCATTTTTGTTAAGTCTTCTTTTGATAAGGATACTTGCCCTTGTTTTTCAGACAAATCCCAAATTCTTTTCAAAAATCTGTATATCCCACCGATTGCGTTTGTAGACCAGGGCGCTGTTGCTTCGTAGGGCATCATAAAACAAAGATATAACCTAACCGCGTCAGCGCCGTATTCAGCGACTATTTCATCGGGGTTTACCACGTTTCCTTTAGATTTACTCATCCTGTTTCCGTCGGGACCTAATATAACACCGTGTTGAATACGTTTATTGGCAAATTCGCTAAAAGAAACTAATCCCAATTCTTTAAATACCCTTGTGAAAAATCTTGCATACAGAGTGTGGCCTAATGTATGCTCTGCTCCTCCAAAATATACGTCAACCGGCATTAATTTTTCGACTTCTTCTCTGTCAAAGGGTGCTTTGTTAAAATGCGGAGAAACATAACGATAGTAATACCAAGCGCTGTCAAAAAAGGTATCTAATGTTTCGGCGTCTCTTTTTGCCGCACCGCCACATTTAGGGCACTTAACATTAAGCCATTGATCATCCGTTGCCAAAGGCGGCTTTCCCCTTGGCGTATAGTCAACATTATACGGAAGCTCAACCGGCAAATCTTCTAAGGGAACAGGTACCAGGCCGCATTTTTCACAGTGAACAATCGGAATCGGAGTCCCCCAGTATCTTTGACGAGAGATAGACCAATCTCGTAAGTGATAATTAACCCATTTTTTACCCCTTGGGGCTGCTTTAAAAGAAGTTTTGACAATTGGAAGATCAAATTTTTCTGCAAATTGTCTGTCTCTTTCGTCGGCAAACGGAACTGCCATTATTGCTCCTGTTCCATACCCTGCCAAAACATAGTCTGATATCCAAACCGGAATATTTTTGCCCGTCACCGGGTTTTTAACGTATTTGTTGGTAAAAATTCCCGACTTTGTCCGATCTTCTTTTCTCTCCATCTCGGTTTTTTTAGAAGCTTTTTGGACATACTCTTTAATCTCTTTTGTGTCCAGCGTTTTGACAAACTCGTGCTCTGGAGCAATGACTAAAAATGTGGCACCGTCGGCTGTTTCAGGTCTAGTGGTAAACACCTCAATTCCTTCAAAATCAATTAACATTCCTTCTGATTTTCCAATCCAGTTATTTTGTCCTTCTCTAACCTCTTTTGGCCAATCAACTTTAGGGGTTTTGGGCCAAATAAGATCATTGGCGTAATCTGTAATTTTTAAAAACCACTGCTCAACTTCTTTTTGCACTACTTCCGAACCGCATCTCCAGCATTTTCCACTCTCAATGTGTTCATTTGCCAAAACCGTTTGGTCAACCGGGCACCAATTGGATAAAGCTTTGCCCCTGTAGGCTATTCCTTTTTCAAACATTTTTAAAAATATCCACTGGTTCCATTTGTAATATTCAGAAAGACAAGTAATGGCAGTATAACTCCAGTCAATCATTGTTCCCATTGTTTGGAATTGTTTAGTCATATTCTCAATATTTTTCATCGTCCAGTCTTTGGGATGAATGCCTCTTTTAATGGCCGCATTTTCTGCGGGAAGACCGAATGCGTCATATCCATTTGGGAAAAACACATTAAAACCTGACATTTTTTTATACCTTGCAAAAACATCTGCGGTTGCAAAGCTAAACCAGTGGCCCATATGTAAATCTCCGGAAGGATATGGAAGCTCTACTAAGTTGTAGTATTTTTTGGCCTTTGAAGTTTTATTAAACTTATATAGTCCGTCTTCCTGCCATTTTTTTTGCCATTTCGGCTCAATTTCGTTTGAAAAGTATTTATTTTTCATTAAAAATTGATTTTAGTATACAAGTCTTGCCTTTTTTTAGCAAATTATCTACTATTTAAATATGAAACTTGTTCTGCAGGCATTGGTTTTAACTTTGTCTTTTGTGCTTGTTTTTATCTGGGAACAAACTCCCCTTTCGGACTATACGATACAAACTCTGGCAGTTTTGGTAGTTATTTATCTTTTAATAGCTGCTAGAAAAAAAGCCAGCGGTTTTTTAACCTTGGGCGGCGAAGGCCCCTGGGGAGTATTTATTTTAAACTCCATTATTCTTCTTTTAATTTTTGCAACCGGAAACATTAATTCTTCACTTTTTTTTCTGTTGTATTTTTTAGGTTTTGGTATTGCCTTTGCCTTTGAACCACTGGCAATTTTTGTTTTTATAATCGGCGCTCTCTTGCTATTTTTGCCTGACGCTTTAAAAGGAGACACTTTTGGTAATTTTCTTCGCGTCGGCTCGCTACTTTTAATTTCTCCCCTGGCTTATTTTTTCGGCAAAGAATATAGAAAATCCGATAAGCAAGAAAACGACATTGAAGCTTTGGAAGAAAGAACCAAAGATGCTGCCGACACAATTTCTAAGGATATAGAAGAGGTTATGAAAAACGAAAAACAAAGTTTAAAAGAAGAAGATGTGGAAAAATTAAATGAAATTTTGGAAGAAACCGACGATTTAAGACAGGAATCAAAAAATGACTGACAATTTTAAACTTAAGATTTTCTTCATCATACTTGCTCTTTTCTTTTTCATAGTTAATGTTACTCCGGCAGTAGCACAAACCATGTCAAATGCTAACTTTATATTGCGTTTCGGCAATTTTAACACTGCGGCCGGAAAAACCTCAACCGGCGGTTTCACCTTAAATCTAACAGTGGGCCAGACTGCTCCGGGACTTTATACCGGTACGAATTTTAAAGTGCGCTCCGGTTTTCAGTATATTATGTCTATAATTCCTTTTTCGTTTAGTATTTCACAAACCAGTATTGATTTTGGAACTGTAAGTCCGACTATCGCAGTTTTAAGAAGCAACACTCTAACTGTTTCCAACGGCTCTGCTTTTGGATACCAAGTAACCGCTTCTGAAAATCATCCCCTACTTGTTCCTGCCTCCGGTCAAGCAATTCCGGATACAACCTGCGATAGCGGAACCTGCACTCCAACAACCGCTGCCGCATGGACCTTGCCCGGCACTTACGGCTTCGGCTACCGCTGCGATAACCTTTCCGGAACAGACTGCGACTCACAATTCTCAACAGCTACTTTTTATAAGCCGTTTGCAGCTTCGCCTTCTGCGGTTACGGTTATGAGTTCGACAAATGTTGGAAGAGGAAGACAAGGACAGATAACTTATAAACTTAATATTCCCTCAACTCAACCGGCAGGTTTGTATACGAATATAATTAATTTTATTGCAACGCCGAGTTTTTAATATGAAATTTAAGTTTATTGTATTGTTTGTTTTCTCCTTGCTCACTCTTATTTTTGTGCCTAGCGCTAGGGCCCAAGGCGTTTCTCTGGGAGTTTTTCCTCCGATTATTCAAATTCAAGCAACTCCACCGACCGATGTAAAAACCAAGATCATGATACAAAACCAAGGAGAAATGTCAATAGATCTTAGAATCGGCTTAAAGCCATTCGTAGCCTCCGATAAGGAAAACGGAGAGGTTTCTTATCTTTCAAATTACGACCTAGCAGATCCTTTTATTTTCAACAAAATGCAAATATTAGATGGAGAAACTTCTGTGGATTCTATAACCTTGGCTCCTGATCAAAAAAAAGAACTGACTCTTGAAATTGCCCTTCCCCAAGGCGAGCCGTTAGGAGATTATTATTTCTCTATAATTTTTATGTCGGAAAATCAAGCTTTGATAAACTCAAATGTTTCAGGAGCCACGGCAGGAATTGCCAGCAATGTTCTTCTTTCCATCGGACCAAAAGGTCCAACGCAGGGTGAAGTAGAACAATTTTCAGCACCTTTCTTTCTTTCAAGTGGACCTGTGCCTTTTACAGTCAGAATTAAAAATACGAGTGATCACTTTATAACCACAAAGGGAGACATTGTTATAAAAAATATCTTTGGCCAGAATGTTGGAAAAGTTAACCTTCTTCCGGTTAATATTTTATCCCAAAGCATCAGGGCAATTCCGGATACCTTGCAGTCTCCCACAGCCAACCCATCGCCCTCTCTGAAATCTTATCTAGTAAACCTTAAGTCAACCACTGCCGTTTGGCCGGAGGGCTTTCTGTTTGGCCCATATACCGCAACGCTAACCATTGCTTTATCCGACCAAGGACCGCTTTTTAGAAGAACAATCAATTTTTACGCTTTGCCTATGCAAATGATCGCGGTAGTTTTGGTAATTTTGATAATAATCTTAATAATTTCGATAAGAATTAAAAAAACCGCTAATAAAGTCTAACTGACTATTGACAATTTACAAAAAGTTGTTCAATATACTATATAGAGAGCTGTATCATTTATTGTAAAATGGCAATTATTGTTAAAAAGGGTCTTTATCTTCTGATATTTTTTCTCCTAAGCGGGATTTTTTTTGTTCAGAATGCAAGCGCAGCTTCCTTAACAAATGTAGCGGATACAATTACCACTTCCCGCCCTTCGGCAGCAGCACCTTTAACCGCTGATCAAGCAGCAACTGCAGGAAGCGTTCAAATATTTGATAACGGTTCTGTTTTTTTGGCTTCAGATTCCGCGACACTTTTTCCCGACCCCAACGGAGGAGGAGAAACTCTAAATACAGTAAATATTGCCTCCATGTCGGCAACCGGCGTTCCTTCGGCAACCAATAGAATGCTTTATTTCACAAATACAGCAACTAATGTTCACCACAAGGGAGACGCAATCGTTGTTCCGATAACGGCTCTTCATACAATAAGGTTTACAACCATTAGCTCTATTCCCGCAAGCGGACACATTGTTATCACTTTTCCAGGATCGGCGCAAAACACAGCTTCCGCTTCTGCGACAACTTTCTCTTTTAATAACCTAACCTCCACCCAGGTCCAGTTTAATAACGTAACCTGCGGATCCGTTTCAATATCCTCTCCGACAATCGACTGCACTGTAAACGCAAGCGGCGTAGCAGGAGGAGTAACGGTAACTGTTTTGGTAGGCTGCACTACCCAATCAGCAGGAGCATGTACGGCACAGGCACCCAGACTCATCAACCCAACTAAAACAGCAGCTTCTGGAACAGCTGACATTTGGAAAGTAGCTATTACAACCCAAGATTCATCAGCTGTAACGCTTGATAGCGCCAAAGCATCAATTGGCACTATCGAATCTGTTCAGGTACAGGCACAAGTGGACCCGACTCTTACCTTTACCATCGCTGCTGTCAGCGGAGCAATAAATACGGGTAATACAACCGGCTGCACAAATACCGAAGCAGTAAACTCAGGCATTGCCTCTACAACGACCAATATCAACTTGGGTCTCTTGTCAACGGCTACAATTAACATTGCCGCCCAGCTAATTACAATTAGTACCAATGCGAGTAACGGCTACGCCCTTACTGCGACCTCATCGGGACACCTTATAAATGCTGCCAGCGGAGTATGGATTCCCGACAGCACAACGCCTGGTTTTATGACTGTTAATGTCCCGTGGTTTGGTATTCACGCTTGCGGGCTTAACGTCTCAGCGGGTACCTGGGGAACAGGCGCAACGGGCGGAGGAGCGGGAGCAAAGTATGGTTGGCCGACCCAGACATCTTCCCTTACTCTTGCCTCTGCTGCAAGCGGCCCGATTGGGAACACAGCAGGAACCGGCGGAGTCGGAGCGGGATTGACATCGGTTGAATATGCAGCAGCTGTAGATGTAACAGTTCCTGCAGGAATTTATACGAGCGTTGTTACTTATGTAGCAACACCGACATTTTAAAATATGAAACTGCCCAATATAAACATTAAGCATAAGAAGCTACTAGGATTCTCTTTTATCCTGCTATTTTTACTACTTACCACCAGTTATTTAATAGCCACAAAAGTGCGGGCACAGGAAGAAACAACCAGAACCTACACCATTACTCCTCCGACAATTTCCGAAAAGCTTGACCCAGGAGGAAAAGCTGAAGGAGTATTAAAAGTTATTAATGATACAGACCATGAGCTCACCTTTACCGTTGTCGTTAAAGACTTTATCGTCGAAGATAATCAAGGTACTCCTAAATTTATTCCCATGGATGCGCTTTCCAACAAATACTCTGCTTCCTCCTGGATAGGAGTATATCCAAGTAAGTTTACCGTAGGTTCTCATCAAAAACAATTATTAAACTATTTCATTCAAATTCCTTCTAACGCCAGGCCAGGTGGGCATTATGCAGGCGTTCTATACTCCCCTACAGGAAGTATTAATCTAAAAAGTACCGGAACTGCTGTGAATACGCAGGCCGGAACCCTATTTTACGTTGGCGTAAACGGCCCAATTAAAGAAAGTGCAACTGTAACTAAGTTTTTTACCAACAACTTTCAAGAATACGGACCAGTAAACATTCTAACGCAAATAAAAAACTTCGGAGACATGCATATCAGGCCAAAAGGATACATTACCGTATCGGATATGTTAGGCAGAAAAGCCATCTTGCCCTTAACCGAATACAATATCTTCCCTCAAGCTGCCAGAGAATATCAAAATGCGTTTGGAGGCAAACTGATGATTGGCAGATTCAAAGCAGAGCTTTTGGCTAGCTATGGAGCAAACAACAACCTTCCCTTGGTTGCAACCGTATACTTTTGGGTATTTCCCTGGAAAATCGCAGCCGTTATATCACTTATCCTGGTAGCAATAATACTAGGAGTTCTTTACTACAGAAAAAACGTCAAAAACACTAGTAAGAAATCAGGTGAAAAACCGGAAACTCAAAAAACCTCTGAAGTTTCGGATACGAAATAGCTATTAACTCTCTTTTTTGCTAAAAGCCAAGCCACCAGCTGTGATGCAATGGTTTTTTAGGCTTTCCAAAGCCCCTTGAAAGAAAGATTAGAAGTCGAGATTGGTAAATGAAAGTAAACTTCTCCGGCCAGATCTTTAAAATGAGTATAATAATTAGGATAAGGATTGGTAATCCAAGCCAAAGTGGTCCTAGGGCAAATGAACTGAAAAACTTAATAATCCTGTTTATAATACTTTGTATAAAGGCAATTATTTGTTCCCATAAAGACAAGGCCTTAAGTTTTATGGTTTTTGTCGGCGCGAGTGATTCTTTATTGTTATATACGGCCCTGGCATAGAGATTGTAATTTCCAGCCTTAAGATTTTTAATATGAAATACATAATAGCCGGTGCTGTCTGCTTTCGTAGTTAATTTCTGGCCGTTACTTAAATAAAGAGTAACTTCAGCTCCCGGCATAGTGTATCCAAAAGCCAAAGTTTCGCCTCCTTCGGCGATAACGGTTTTAGATAAACCAAGCGTCGGAGGCAAAAATATATTTGTTTTAGTCACATTTCCATGAGCAGGAGGATCATTAAAGCAAGTAAATGACTCACCTAATCTTTTAAAGTCTATTGCTTCGAGGCAAAAAGAAGAAAATCCGTCTTTAATGAGTACTTGAGAGATGTAGAAATTACCGTTTGCGTCGGCAACAGTAGCTCTGACAAATACTCCGTCAATTGTTAAAACTACCGAAGCATAAGGCGAAATGTACCCAGAAAGATTAAGGTAATACTTCCCAACTTGAGCTTCAACGGGAACTGTAAAAGCGGAAAAGACAATACTTTGCAAAACAAGATTGGATAGTATAACTATTAGAATTAGAATAGGCAGGATTTTTTTCATCTCACAAAATCATTATGCCCAAACTTTCTCCGAAATTGCAAGTAAACATTACGATTGCTAACTATAGAACCTAAAACTACCTGTCGAAAAAACATTAAACAATAAAAGCTTGTCAAATCAATCCAAAATAAATTTTTAAATTTTTGTCACTTGCACAAATTAATCGCTAAAAAAGGATCAATATTTTATGTATTTATCGATTTCCTGTAATAACTAAGTCCCTAATGAAAAACAGTAAAATGGCAAACAGTGTCAAAAGCGGACAACTTTGATTATAGGCTATTCGATATATATTGATATATTATGTATGTATTTATTTTATATGATTTTTAACTTTATTTTGTTTTCACAGCCTTAAGCCAATTTTATTTTCACAATCAAATTAATAATTTTAAATGCCTATCAAAAAATATCAAAATGTATCATTTATAAATACTATAAGGCCTTGACAGTATATTTCAGATTTTCTTATTCTAATAGTATGTTAGCAACTATCACTTTCAAGCTATATAAACCGTATAATCTGTATAATCTTGAAGCTAAGAGAGACTTTTCACAAGAATTTATCAGTCGCTAGCAAATGGATTTATTAAACGAGTTTAAAAATTATTTATTTTCACAAGATGACCTGCCCGCAAAGGTTACAGTTAAAAACTATCTTTCGGACATAAATCATTTTGTTCGTTGGTATGAAAAAGAATTTAATAATTCTTTTAACCCCACCCTAGTTTCCTACCAGACAATTACTCACTACAAATTATCTAATGCCAATAGCTTTTCCCAAAGCTCCATGGACAGACATTTATCTTCGCTTCGAAAATTTTTTAAATTCTTAAAGCTTGAAGGCAAAATATCAGCTAACCCTTTCGTTTCTCCATTAGTAAGCTCCGAAGCTAAAGAAAGCGATCCTTGGCATTTAAAGGACTTTAAAAATTATCTTTATGTTTACAACGCATCGCATCTTACTATAAAAAACTATATCATTGACATTCGACAGTTCTTATCTTGGGCAGAAGATGTAACGAATTCAAACGAAATCTGGGATACAAAAGATAGAAATATTCTAAGCAAAATCGACAATAACCTTCTTGAAGAATATAAAAATAGGCTTATAAGTGAAGGTAATTTTTCTCCGACAACTGTTAACAGAAAGCTTTCTTCCCTTAGAAAATATCTAAGTTGGGCAGAGGCCGAAAATTATGTTTCAAATATAAATAGCAGCTTTTCCAATATCAGTCAAGGCGCTACGAGCACAAAAGCTGAGCTTAATAAATTATTTTCTCCTACTCTTGCCACAATTCCGCAAGCTGAACCTGAAGCAAAAATCCTAACGTATTCTAAATTTCCCCCTATCAGACTATTTCAAAAGATATCAAAGATAGGCATTTATACTTTTGACCAATTTCTAACTTTTCCCTTTATAAAGGCAACAGAAAAAATCTCATATCTAACTTGGCTTGCAAAAGGCAAACCGGTATTTATGAAGATAAAAAGTTCTAAAGCAAAGATTTTCCAAAGCAAAGCTCCTGTTATTACACATAATCCCTTACGGATAACTAATGTTAAGAAGGAATTCTACGCTCCGCTTGAAGTATCTACAGCCTATTTTCCCAAATATAAAAAGATTTGGTTTAATCTTAGATATAGACGGCCAAAGTGGTATGCAGCCTATCATTCTTATCCCATTACCCACTATTTTCATTTTGCCATTCTTACGATCTTTATGGCTGTTATCGGTTTTGGATTTTATCAGACCTTTTTCCAAAAACCTCAAACCGGGACACCGGCTTTAGCTGCTCTTCCCCAGTCTCCTATTCGCATACTCTCTTTTCAGGGAAGACTTACAGATAATCAAGATAATCCGATTTCAACCTCAAGCGCCCTAAGATTTGCAATCTATAACGCCCAAGCTCCAGCCTCGGGCTCGGCGCTTTTATGGCAGGAGGTTGACAGCGTAAGCCCGGATCAGGACGGAATTTTCTCTGTATTACTTGGTAATGCAGGCATGTGTCCCGTAGGCCAAACCAATCCGACCGGCCCCTGCGGTATTCCGCCATGGCTTTTTGCTTCCAATTCGGCGCTTTTTTTGGGTGTTTCGGTAAATACCACTCCTGAAATGACTCCGAGACAGCAACTGGCAACTGTTGCCTACGCTGCAAACTCAGAAACACTACAGGGACTTTTGCCCATAACCGGAGCAGGTGCAGGCACATCTAATGTCGTTTTAGCCTTGGATTCTTCCGGGAACTTAACCATCGGAGGAACAGCTAATCCTACTTTTCAAGCCTCCGGCGGTCAATTTACAATCTCAGGACAACCTTTGCTTTTAACAACTAACGTCGGTTCCAATAACAACGTTCTCCTTTCTGCCGACGGATGGGGCAAAATCGCTATCAACAAACCATTAATGAGTACATCAAACAGTAACAATATATCGACTGCCGTTGGATCGGTGGAAGTAGATAGTTTATTTTCTGTTTTAGCTACCTCAAGCGGTCAATCAGCCGTTACCATCAATCAAACAGGAGGAGGACCATTAATTAGCGCTTCACAAAGTGGAATTGCCAAATTCACTGTGGACGGCTCGGGAAACACTACAGTCGCAAGCGGAGCAGTTTATTCTGTAGGAACAGCTAACGGATTAAGTCTGACTAATGCTTGTGTAAACACCACCGGAGGAATTGTAACGGGAACTGGAACCTGTCCTACGCAAACCGGCACAAACTGGTGGAACGAATTGGCAGGAGCGCTTTCTCCCGTACGTACAACCGATGATCTTTTACTAGGTTCTACAGCCACTTCTTCTGCCCTTTTCTCCTACACAGGAATTAAAACAGGAAACACAATTGCTTCCGCTTCCGGAAACTTGATTGTTATGGCTAATACTGGATACGGAGGAAATGTCGGAATTGGAACGACAAATCCAAACGCAAGTATTGATATTACTAAAACGATGCCAAGTGGATGGGTTTGGGCAAGAGCTCAAAACTTAAGCGCAAACGGAGCATCTGCTTTTTATGTTACCAACGAAACGGATACTGTTTATTGGAATTTTGTGTCCCACGGTTCCACATTTGCAGGAAATCTTTTCGGCGTAGCAAGAGCCAATAAACCGATGATGTACTCATCCGGAGGCGATTCTTATATCGGGACACTTACAAATAACAGTCTTAATTTTGGAACCAATAACGCAACTAACGTAACGATCTTAAGTGGCGGTAACGTTGGAATTGGAGCGACGAACCCACAGACAAAACTTCAAGTCTTAACAGCATCAGGTACTCCTTCTTCTGTACCAGCTGCAGGTACTTACGGGGGGGCTGCTATTTTCGGAGCTGACCTGGGCACTTACGGACTGTATGTTGGAACCATCACCAACGGGAACGGCTACATCCAAGCACAACGCGGAGATACTGCAACGACGTATAACTTATTGCTCGAACCAAACGGCGGCAACGTCGGAATCGGCACCACCTCACCCACTGCCCCTTTGCATATTTCCGGGGCTTACGGAGGAAATGCAGCTTTAATTGTCAACCAGCTAAACAGTGGGAATATAATTGCCGCTTCTGTCTCAGGTGCTACCAAGTTCGCTCTTACCAACGCCGGAGCCTTAAATCTTATCGGTGGACAGACTTCAGATATTGATACTCTAACCGCAACTACTTTAAAGATTGGACAAACTAACGCTACTACCATTACTCTCGGAAGAAGTACCCAAGG
>JAKAEH010000202.1 GCA_021825955.1 bacterium
CCAAATAAGCTATAAAGATTTTAATCTTCCAACTTTCGTATTGTTATTAAAAATATATTCATAGCCTTCTTTTACGGTTAAGATATTTGTAACATTATTAATATTGTTGAATGCAAGTGTTGCCGAGCCGGAGTCAACGGTTACAATTATTTCTGTTGAATCTTTATCCACGGAAACAGTGCAGGTTCCTTCAGTTGGATTTATTAACAGGTCCAGCGCCCTTATGCTTATCGGTATATTTCCGTTTTTATCGTATATAGATAAACCCTGTTTTTGCTCTATAACAACATTTGCGGGAAGAGTCTGGATAAAATTTATTTGTGTATTGGGAAAAACCGTAATTTCTCCAACTCCCGGAAAACTTATTACCGCCTTTCCGTTATTTTGTGCATCAATTTCTTCACCCTGCTGCAGTTTTATAGGGGAGCTTATCAGCGCAGCGTAGTTAGCAGTTCTTGATTGCCATGCTACATTTCCCGATACCGATGCTACTTTTCCTATTAAAGATTGATCGGGCGCATTTTCTATAGAAAATAAGGTTTTTGGAAAGAACGGTTTTAGTAATTGGCCGTCTCTTGGAGATTCCCATAAATAGCCAAAAATGACTAATACCGTACTTATTGCTATAGAAAAAGTAAATAAAATGATTTTTTTTACCATAAAATTTATTTGTTTTTATAAACCCTTAAGGGGTCTAAAATTGAATTTCCTTCATATCCCAAAGCCCAAAGAGCAAGTCCTTTAAGCTGAAATTCGTTTATAAAATTTATTTTCGCTTCCGTCGAGTTTTTATCCGGGTAAAAAATTGTATGATAATCTTTTGAATTTTGGTCAAAATAAGAAATATAGTTTTCGTCCGCTTCTTTATCTAGCGTTGCGCTGCAGCTTGCGCAGGAAGACAAAAGTTCTTCGGCTCTTTTATTGCTTGCGACAACTCCGGTGTTTGGGATAATCGCCGAGCGGGGAACTTGGTTAAGTGATTCCCATTCATATCCGTAAAGCGGAATTCCTAACACAAGTTTTTGGGGAGAAATTAAGTCAAGGCTTTTTTCGATAGCAGCAGTAACATCGTATTCCGACATTACCCCGGCTCCATTAAGAGGAGCGACCGGTCCCGTAACAAAAGAACTTGTCGAATGGTAGTCATAAGCCATAAGAATAATATTATCCGCAATTTTATCCATTGCTTTCGGATCAATTAGGTTATTTCTTATAACATCGGTCGGGCTTATTTCAACAGTTAGCGTTTCATCGTTTGCGAGCTGCTTTCTGACTTCAGCCACAAACTTAGTAAAATTTTCCCGGGCTGCTGGCGAAGCGCTTTGGGTATATTCTATGTCAAGGTTTATGTCCGAAAATTTATATTTTTCTATTAGTGGTTTTAAATCGGAAACAAGATTTTTTGCGTGTAATTCCGGTTGGCTTATTAAGCCGTTTATAGAGTTTATGTCTCCGCTTGCTACCATTAAAGATAAACTTACGTTATTTTGTAACGCTTTATTAAAGAATGGGTCAAGTTTACCCGAGCGTAAAGCATTCCATCCGGGCTCTTCCTGTGTGGGGTTTAGTAACTTTTGGATATTGCCGTTTTGGTCTACTCTTAATCCAAAATATGAAAGAGTAGTTATATATTTTGAATAATCGCTTGTCTCTGTATCCAAAAGCCAATATGGTAAAAATCCTATCACAATTTTTTTAGGAGCAAGTGGATTAATTGTCGAAGAGCTATTTTTAGGTATTAAAAAATTAAAAATAAATAAAACTCCAAAAAGTACTCCCAGTAAAATTCCGCTTACTATTATTGTAAGATTTTTTCCCACAAGTTATTTTACCATTAATAGCTTAAAGGAGATTTAAAATTGTATTTTTCAGGCTTTTTACGCTGTAATAGGTGGCAAAGAAAAAAATTAAAGCCAGAAATTCATTTGTTAAGAAAAGAAAACTTAAAAAGGAACTTGTTAAATAGATATTTACCGCAGAATACTGAAAAATTATAAAACCTCCCATGGAGAGCAAGGTATCAAAAAAATCTATGTATCTGTCTTTTGCGCTCGTCATTCCCGCAAATATCGCAATGCCTAAAATAATAAGAATAGATACAAAAAGGGGTATGGGAAGTTGGTCGTGGACAAATGGCAAATTTACAATCATTATTATTCCGGCGATTATAAAAAGTTTTCTTACATTATCCTCAGGCACCGGAATTAATTTTTTACCGTATGTAGTAAACACATCTACATGGTCTGCCATTAGCCTAAGTATAGCTTTAAAAAATTTATTGTCAAATTTAGTTAAAACTAGTTATGTGCGGTTCCTCTTCTCGGACCTCTTCTCCTTTTAGCGAATTGGCCCTTACCGAGTGTTTTTCTTTTTGATTTAGCCATTTTTACCTCCTTTATATATTCTACCATTTTAACTCTTTCAAAGTATGCATAAAATCTGACAGGAGATTGATTATATAAACCCGGCAAAAAAAGAAAAAAGTATTAATGCCTGTTGTAAAGCATAAAGAATATTAATAAGATTGTTGAGCAAGCGGCAACTGCAGAGCCGAATAGAAATGGTGCGGAAGGAT
>JAKAEH010000203.1 GCA_021825955.1 bacterium
ATACAAACTTGCTAATAAATTTAGGTGGATTATTCTAAAAGTTAAATAACATAAACCCTTATATTCTCTTCTTTATCATACCTATACAAAGGAAGGTTAATCTCGTAGCGGTAACTTATTATTTTTGAACCTTTTTTTAACTTTTTAAATTTTGGAAGAAGTTTGTTTAAAGTTTTTGGAACCAAATAAACAAATACAACATCCGCTTTTGAAAAATCCTCTTTAAAAAGGTTCGCTCTTTTTATTTTTACTTGCGAAGACAAACCGTTTATTTTTAAAAGTAACTTGGAATATATGAATCTTATCGGGTCAATTTCGACCCCAAAACCTACTGCCTTGAATTCTTTAGCTGCAACAAACAGTGCCGTTCCTTCTCCGCTTCCTAAATCGTAAACAATGTCTCCTTTTTTTATACCTGCTATTTCACACATTTTTCTTGCTGTTTTTTTTGATGTCCTCCACCAGGGAGCCCAGGGACTGTCGGGAGGCCAAACCATAGAAAGAAGAATAAGTAGAAAAATGATGCCGCCTAAAGAAAAAAGATAAAAAATCATTTATTTATATATAACTCTACCTAAGATATCACTTTTTTTTACTTTTCCAAAACTTCTGCTATCCAAACTGTCATTTTTATTATCACCTTCCAAGTAGAGCTCTTCATCTTGAATCTTTATTATCCGCTTAATAAGTATTTTACCTTTATAATTAAAAGCGATTATATCTTTTTCTTTTGGAGGGGAAAAATAATAAGGGATTGAAGAAACCAAAACAAAATCTCCGTATTTTATGGCAGGTTCCATACTGTGTCCGAGGATTCTAAATTTTTTTAAAAGAAGCATTATCTATGAAGAACTATTTCTCCGCCCGTTGGATAAACTGTTTTTACTCTTACAGGCTCTACGCCTTTTGTTTTAAAGAAAATTTCGGCTATTTCCTGAGTTCCCAATAAAACATCCTGAGCTGCCTGCATATTTATTCCTTGTCTTGCTTTTGCACTTGATTTAAAAGTTTTTATAAAAAGTTCGTGGAGGTTAGGATATTCCTTATAATGTTCTTCCTTAAAATAGTCGTTTCTGAGAGTATCCAATTCTTCTTCTAAAAGATTTGAGTGGTCTTCTTTAACGTGGGTTAATCTCGCAATATCATGCTCCGCTTTTGTTTCATCTTCTCGCTTTAAATCTGTAAGAAGCTGTGTCATTCTAATAACCGTATGTGCTGCTCTTTGCGCCATATACGGATCGTAAATTCCGCAAGGAATATCACAATGAGCAAATGCGGTTCCTGTGGGTAGTAATTTTGCTATACTTTTGAACATAACTTTATTTTAATCTTAAGAAGTGATAGCCGTGTAAGAATTATATAATAAATTCGTTAAAATTACCTTATCTTTTTTGCCCAATCTACAAGAGCTTCAAGATACGGTATAATTTTATCCCTTGTTTCCCCGTCTGTTAAGTTCCCTTCTTTATCAAACTTTTCTATAGCATTTGGAATCATAAATTCCGGTTTATTAATCGGGTGTATATTCAAAAATACAAACATTTGTCTTAAATGGTATTGAGCTTTTGAACCTGCGGTAGTTCCTATAGACTCGCTCATAATTCCGGCAGCCTTCCCTTCGAATGAATTGTCTCCGTATGGTCTTGATGCCCAATCTATAGCATTTTTTATAAAACCCGGAACGGAATAATTGTATTCAGGAAGAGAAAAAAGAATTGCATCAGCTTCTTTAATTTTATTTTTAAATTTATTTACGTTTTCTGGAACTTCCAAATCCGGATTATAAGAAGGAAAATCGTAATCTTCCCAAATTTCCAAATCCATGTTCTCGGGAGCAAGCTTTTTAGCTTCCAAAAGAAGACCTTTGCTAAAAGAACCTTTTCTTAAGCTTCCGCCAATTCCTAAAATCTTGATTTTATCCATACTTGACAAAGTATAGTGTGGATGATAGACTTTGTCAAGTAGTTACAAAAAGTATAGTATGGATACCGACCTATTGGAAGTTTCAAAAGTTGCAAAAATAATCGGGAGCAAGTGGACCATCCTCATACTCAACTCCCTTTTAAACGGGACTAAAAGGTTTGGCGAGTTGGAAAGAAGTGTTGGAGACATAAACCCAAAGACTCTTTCCAAGAGGCTTCAGGAATTGGAAAAAGAAGGATATATCAAAAAGAAAATATATGCCCAGGTTCCTCCAAAAGTAGAATATTCGTTGACTCCAAAAGGCCATATTTTTAAACAGGTCATCAGGTCTGTTCGAACCTGCGGAGAACAAATATAAATTTTCCGTCAATTAGCTTCTATTTAATTCTGCGGTTTATTTGAAAAATTCTATTTATGTGTTAATCTAAGGTTATGGCACAATCTTCTATAGAAACGATAAAAAAAGAGTTCCCCGTTAAAAATGTGAATACAATCCACCGAGAAAGATTGTCTAAGATGGACAAACTCGCGCTCTTTGTAACAGAAAGAATAGGAACAATGGGATTTTTCTTCATTATTTTTGCATGGACGCTAATTTGGCTCTCCTGGAATGTTCTTGCGCCAATAAATTTAAGGTTTGACCCTTA
>JAKAEH010000204.1 GCA_021825955.1 bacterium
GGATCTACTATAAAAGTGGCATTTTTTGATTTAATTCTTAGGGATTTTTCTCCCAATTTGGTTATTTCCATAATTGCGCCCTTCCTTTGAAGTAATTATACCTGGAGTCTCTGGCGATCCGCCGAGGGCGGAGACACCAAGAGTTACAGGTATTTTCTATATTAAGGTAACCAATATACTACCACATACCTCGCTTCCTTGACAAGAGAGCTATTTTAATTTATCATATTGAAGCGCAAAAATTCCTCTTTGAAGTTAGAATTTCCTGCCGGCGCTTTTTATCATGAAGGAAAGAATCGTAATAGTTTTAATAGCAATAGCGCTCGGAATATTTGTAACCACGTTAGTATTTTTTATCTATCAGCAAACAAAAATATTACCTAAGAACGCTTCCCAAACAAACTCTGCATCAAAAGAAAAACCGCAAGAAAAATATTTCCTATCTGTTGAAGAACCAAAAGATGAAAGTTTAACTGAAAAAAGAACAATTGAGGTTAAGGGAAAAACAAACCCCGGAAACACAATTTTAATTTCGACAAATCAGGAGGATGTAGTCGCGACTCCTACTTCTGACGGTAAATTCTCCGCCACAATTACAATTGACGCCGGAACCAATAATCTTATAACAAGAAGCGTTACTCCGGATGGCGAAGAAAAGTTAGATACAAGAACCGTAACATTCTCAACTGAGGATTTTTAATATGAAAAAATTAATATTATCACTTATATTTTTTTTACCGCTTGTAATTTTTACGAATGAAGTTTTTGCTGTAAGCCCTACCCCATCAAAAACAATTACCCCAACGATAAAAGCCGTTAGCCCTTCTCCTGCAGCAACGACTCCGGAATCAGCAGAAATAGATCGTATTCAAAAAATTAAGGAATTGGTAGCAAGCCGTGTTGCAGAACTAAATCTCGTTGAAAAAAGAGGAATTCTAGGAACTGTTAAGGAAACAAGCACCATGCAAATTATAGTTGAGGATAGAAATGGAGATCAAAGAACAATTGATATCGATGAGCTAACCAAATTTCAGAAAAACGGGGACGACAAGACTTTTGGAATTTCTGACGTCAAGAAAGATGACAAGCTTTCTTTTATCGGACTTTACAACAAGGAAACAAAAAGACTCTTAGCTCGCTTCATTTCAAAAAATTCAAGTATTCCTCAATATTTGGAAGGCGTAGTTACGGACAAGGATACAAAAAATTATACTTTAACTGTCATTGATGAAAAAGGCAACAAAAAGGTAGTAGACGTCTCTTCTTCGACTAAAACATCCTCATTTGACAAAGAGGTTCCCGCATTAAAATCAGGATTCACAAAAATCCAAGTTGGGGAAAGAATTTTAGCAGCGGGGTTTTGGGATTTGAAAGATAAAGAGACCTTAAATGCTTCAAGAATAATTCACTTTAAATCTCTTACGCCCTCTTCAAAAATGAAAGCATACTTGACGACTTCAAACGAAGAAAAAACGTCAACAGGAAGCGGAGTAAAACTTCAAAATCTTTCACAATAATGCTCAAGGAAGGGAACGTTTGTTTTAATTCAGAATACTCTTCCCCTCTTTCAACGGTAGTTCCTTATTATTCAGCAGATGTCCAACAATATACGGGAGATCTTGACCAGCTTCTCGACGAGCTTGAAGGGTCACTTAAAGCACTCGCGCCTTCAGAACAAGATAAATTAAATTTCGCACTTCACCCGCCCAGAATAATTTGGGGAGCGGTAAATTATAAAATATCACAAGGTAATGATACGGGCCAAAGCGAAAGGATTGTAAGAGAAGCAATACGTATCAGTCTGAGAACTTACAGAAAAGAAGTTATGCCTTCAGATGTCAGAAGTTTTAGAGAATTTATTGTAAGGTCAGGACATGCCCAAGCACTTCAAACTCCTGTTGCACAAGTGGCGGACACAGTCACCTGGGAGGCAACAAGCCCAGAAAGAGCTAAGAAAACCGCTGATAGACTTAGGGATCAATGTGGATATAACCAAATACTGTTTATCGCGCAAGGGCAAGGAGGAGCAGCTGCCGGAATGGATGTTTATCTTCGATATCAAGATCTCACATTTAACCCTAACTCAAGATTTTATGTTTCAAGGCTCTCTCTTTATAAAGTTAAAGATGAAATTCCGCAGCTAAATGCAAGAGAAATAGCGACTCTTCAAAAACAAGCTCAAGGAAGAAGCATTGTAATTTTTGACGAAGACACCTCTTCAGGAAATACTATGAGAACAGCAGTAAATTATTTTTCTGAAGTTTTTAAAGGAAGAGAATTAATTACGGCTACAAATCTCTAAATTTTTCTTAGGATTTTGGTTCCTTCGGAAGAATCTTCAATAACATAGCCCATTCTCTCAATTTTTGCTCTTATCTGGTCTGCCGCATTGTATTTCCTAACTTTTCTTAGCTCTTGCCTTTCTTTTACCATCTGCTTGACACTTTCGGGGACATTCCTAAGCTCCTCCGACTTTTCTTTTATCCTCAACCCTAAAATTTCATCCATTTTATATAAAGTTTCGGCCTTTGCTTCATCAGGATAGTCGGATCTTAAAAGCTCCCAAACT
>JAKAEH010000205.1 GCA_021825955.1 bacterium
TCGCAATGCTTTTAGTATCAACAGTTACTCCCTGGTCTGTAGTTATAGCTTTTTGTTTTTCGGTAGCAATTGGTATAATATTCGGAATGGCTCCTGCAGTCAGAGCTTCAAAGTTGTCTCCAATTGAAGCATTAAGATATGAGTAATATTAAAAATAATGTATTTCCCTTGGTAAAATTTTTTATAGGGTGGCCCTTATCAATTATCTCCTTAATTTTTATTTTTAAAGTAATTCTCTCCAATTCTGTAAATTCTATTTTTCAAATAAAATCTTTTGACCCATTTTTATTTTTAGCTTCGATTTTTTGTTTTTTGATTTACTTTTCTTTAAGAGCAGTTACCTGGAAAAGGATAATTAAAGAAAAGGGTGTAAAAATATCGCATAAGGAAAATGCGTATTTCTTTTCCATGTCGGAACTTAAACGTTATACTCCCGGAAATATATGGAGCTTTCTTTCAAGGTCATTGCTTTTCGAGAAAAGGGGACTCAGTAAAAAAGATTCTGCTTTTAGCCTTTTAACCGAAGCGCAGTATATAGTATTGGGAAGTCTAATTTTATCTGTGCCCTCAATTTTCTTATTAACTAACTACAAATATTTGAATGCCGCGATATTCATAGGAACAGCTTTATTAGTTTTATTTTTTATTTTTAATAAAAGTTTTGTCTTTAAAGATAAAATTAATTCTTTGTTACCCAGATTTTCACCGATTGCAAACATAGAAATCCTTGCACTGTCATTTTTTTCCTTTCTATTTTTTAGTTTTGGTTCGTATTTCGCAACGATATCAATAATCAATCTGGACCTATATTTCATCGTCCAACACATAAGTATATTTGCGTTATCTCTTTTAATTGGTTATCTCTTCATAATTACTCCTATGGGTTTAGGCGTTAGGGAAGGAGTGATTACATTCGGATTATCACGGTTTATACCTGTTTCTTTTGCAGGACTTTCTGCAATATTTTCCAGACTTGTGTTTATGTTTTCCGAGGTAATTTTTATTCTATTTGTATTTTTTTGGAATAAATTAAAACATTCCAAGTTAGAAAAACTTGAAAACTATTTAATAGAACACAAGTACGAACTAATTCTTATTTTTAGTGTTATTGTATATATTCTTTATTTTACAAATGCAAGCTTTCTAAGATACGACAACTTTTTCACAGGGAGGTTTGACCTTGGAAATATGGATCAGGCGGTCTGGAATACCAGGCACGGAAGAATTTTTCAAATTACCGATCCAAATGGTACAAATATTATTTCCAGACTTGCTTTCCACGCAGATTTTATCCTAATTCTTATTGCCCCATTATATTTTATCTGGTCAGATCCTAAAATCTTACTGTTGCTTCAAACGGTGATTTTGGCTTTGGGCGGATTATTTGTATATCTTTTATCAAAGAATATACTTAAGAATAAAAATGTTTCGTTAATATTTTCTTTATCATATCTTTTAAATCCTGCACTTCAATACTCAAATCTATACGATTTCCATCCGGTTACTTTGGCAACAACATTTCTCCTCGGAGCCACATACTTTTTTATTAAAAAAAGATACGTGTTTTTTGTCCTATTTGCAATATTGGCCGGTTTGACAAAAGAAGAAGTTTGGGCTGTTATTTCTATTTTTGGCTTGTATCTGGCTTTTGAATCAATTTTAATATTAATCCGTAAAAAAGGTGATAATATATCAAAACAATCATTGAGATTTTTATTCGGTATATTTATTTTTTCTTCTTGTCTTGCGTTATTTTACTATCTTATTTCTTCCGCAATTCCACATGCAAGGGGAAGCGGCCATTTCGCCTTATCGTATTATTCCGATTTTGGATATTCTCCCGCGTCAATAATAAAAAATATTATTTTATCTCCTCTAAAAACATTTAGTATCATTTTTTCAAAAGCGCAATTAACTTATCTTTTCCAGGTATTTTTTCCTTTAGGATTTTTATCAATTTTTGCTCCTTTTGTGCTTATCTTTGCCGGCCCTGATTTTGTAATTAATTTACTTAGCAACAACAGTCAGCTTCACGAAATATATTATCAATACACAGCTACGATTACACCATTTATTTTTATTTCAGCAATGTATGGGGTAGCCAGATTAAGAAAGTTTTTACCTAAGATACCTTTGTATTTCTACTCAATTGTCGTAATTGGCTCAACACTTATATCTGCATATTCCTGGGGTCCTTTGCCCGGAACCGCAAGACCAAATATAGATATGTTCACAGAACCCCTGCAAAACAGGGAAGTAATAAATAATTTTTTATCGAATATTCCCCCAAGATACAGTATTGCGGCAACAAATAACTTGGGCTCGCATTTATCCAGAAGACAAAAAATATATACAATCCCGGTAGGAATAGATAAAGCAGACATTATAGCTTTTCTTCTTAACGATGATTTTGCCCAGCCGTCGCTTCCCGCACAGATAAAAATGGCTAACGAAATGGAAGCGGATAAAAAATATATTGAAATTTTTAAACAGGGCCCGTTTGTGGTTTTTGAAAAAAGGAATTTATATTTAAGCTCAATACCCAAAAGAAATCAAGTAAATTTA
>JAKAEH010000206.1 GCA_021825955.1 bacterium
AAGAGCATTAACAAAATATTCCTGGAAATCAGTTTATGAAAAATGGAATGAAATTTTAGAGAAAGGAGGAATAAATATGGCAAAACCAGTTTGTCCAACATGCGGAAAATCAATGCCTAATAACTACGTCTTATCCAAACATTTGCAAAAATCTCATGGAGAAGAGGGAGTAGTTGAAACTTCTACGGGATTTAAACAAGTTTTGAAGTTTACACAGTTTGTAGAGGCTCAAGTAAATGGCAGAAAATATGCCGCAGAAAGAAAAGAGGATTGCTACGAAGTAGTTGTTGACTCGGAAGATGTTACGGCCTTCTTAGAGGTAGTCCAAACAGCTTATGGTAAAGGAGTTTTATTAGCTTAGTTATCTAATATCTTACGCTAATAAAGCTTGTTACTTTTATATCATGTTCGCCTTTGCAAATAAAAAACAGAGTGATTTTCAAGGTTTTCATTCTAAAGTAAATTATGTTGAAAATGTTGAATACGAACTTCGTGATAAAGACGGGAATTTAAAATCTCTTTTTAATGAAAATAAACTAGGCCAATCTATCCTCAAAGTTGCAAGGCATTTTATAAAAGAACCTATTACTGCAGATGGGGTTATTAAAAAAGGTGCTTTAAATTATTTAGCGGCTTTTGGTATTCAATTAAATGGTTTAACCGGTAAGTTTGAAAATTCAAGAAAAATTTCCAATCTTTTAACTTCCGCGGGAAAAGCAGGACTAGCTTCAAGAGTAAATGGAAGCGGAGCAGAAGCAGCATTTACATATATTGCAGTCGGGACAGGCACAACCGCAGCAGCAGTCGGGGATACAGCGCTTCAAACAGAGCTTGCGGTTTCGGGCCTAGCAAGAGTTTTAGGAACGCTTTCGAGAATTACAACCACGGTAACGAACGATACTGCACAAATTACTACCACCTTTACAGTTACAGGAACAGCAGCAGTAACCGAAGCAGGACTACTAAACGCAGCCTCGGTAGGGACACTTTTAGCAAGACAGGTATTTTCGGCAATAAATGTTGTGAATGGAGACAGCTTGACAATCACTTGGAAAATACAAGCAAGTTAAATATGAAATATGTCCGAATTAGCAGGAATCTCTTTATTCAACGATGCCAATCTACAGGCTTATTATAAGTTAGAAAATACCTCTGATAGCAAAGGCGCTAACACTTTAACTAATACGGGTACCACTCCCTTTAACGCTGCAAAATATAATAATGGGGCAGATTTTGGAGCAAATAATTCAACTAAATATTTATCAGTTGCCAATGCTTTAGGTTGGAATGGTGGCGCATATTCAATTGTAGGATGGGTTAAAATTTCCACAGAACCCTCTAGTGGAACTTATCAACAAATTTTTGCCGTTAGACATTATGTAACGGGAACCTCACTCTCTGTATATTATACCGATAGCTCAGGACAGAAACAACTATTATTTTGGAGAGGTAGAATCGGAGTAGCCGATGAAGGGCCGACCGTTAATATCTCCGCTTTAGGAACTTCAGCCTTTCATCATCTTGCTATAACCTATGACGGAACAAACGTAAGAGGCTATTTAGATGGTTCATTAATTGGTGGACCGACTGCCGCTTCTGGAAATGGTAATGTTAATCAATATTCCGATAACGCTACGATTGGAATTGCACCAAATCAGTTGGGAGCCTATGTATCGGGCATAGAGGATGATGTGGCATTTTTTAACAAAGCCTTAAGCCTCGCGGAAATAGGAACTCTTTATGCGGCCGGACAAAACTATACCCAGATTTTAACCGAAAATCCCACCTTCACCGATGTATTAAATAAGGGAATTGCGAGAATTTTAACCGAAAATCCCACCTTCACCGACACACTAGTTAAGGGAATAACCAGAAACCTAACAGAAGTTGCGACTTTTACCGAAACATTTTTAAGAAGCATTGCTAAAAATTTAGTTGAAACCGTTACTTTTACAGATACACTTATAAAAGGGATTTCTAGAACCCTTACGGAAACCGTTACTTTTGTAGAGTTTTTTTCAAAAGGAGTGACCAAAGTGCTTATCGAAACCGCAACTTTTACCGTATCTTTGGTAAAAAGGGTAACGCGCACTGCTGTTAATTGGATAAAGCAAGTTACATCGGCCGGAGGATTTTCAAAACAAACCCCATCTTCTTCAAATTGGACAAAAGAAAATCCGAAGGATGGGGATTGGCATTAGTTATCTAATTTAGCTTTAGAAGCCAAAAACTTATAAAGAAAGTGAACTATGAAAAACTGGATAAAAGGAGCAATTCAGCATCCCGGCGCTTTGCATAGGGATTTACACGTTCCCCAGGGACAAAACATCCCTGTTTCTAAGATTCAAAAAGCTACGAATTCTAAGGATGAAACTATAGCAAGGCGCGCAAAATTAGCTTTAGAGTTAAAACAATTACATAAAAAATAATTTATGGCATATAACCGCGCAAATATCATACTTGAAGTAAGGGACGCTTTTTACGAAGACACTGCGGATTTTTTCACTGATGTTAAACTTCAGAGATTTTTAAAACAGGAAATAAGAAGCTTACAGATCGGA
>JAKAEH010000207.1 GCA_021825955.1 bacterium
TCTTTTTTCAAATTCTCCGAAAGAAGAACATTATCTAAAATAAGTTCCCCTCCCCCTTGTCCTTTTACAACACCTAAAGCTCCTGTTTCAAGGGTGTTTGCCGTAAAAACGGAAGAAGAATTTGTAATAAGCAAAACACTTGAAAGAAACGCAGATGTTTTGACAACTTTTCCAACAAGATTATCTTTAACTATAACGGCATTTCCAACTCTTACTCCGTCATTCTCACCCCTGTTTATAACAAGCGTTTCAGGAACCGAAATTCCCGGTATGAAACCGGGTGCGCCAACTATTTGGGCAGGAACGAGGTTGGCGCTTCTTGGGTTTTCTGTCTGGAACTGGTTCCGCAAAGCCTTGTTATCCTCTTCCAATTTTTTCTGGTCTACGATTTTTTTTGTAAGGGCTTTATTTTCATCCGAGAGTCTTTTAACCTCGGAATTAGACGTAAAATCCGTTATTTTGGAAAAGACTCCATAGGTTAACGACTGAAAGGGAGAAAAAACTGCCTTAGAAAATGAGTCAATGGGTTTTAAAAAGCTTACCCGAGACGATGCAAATAAGAGTACGGACAGTAAAAGGAAAACTAAGAAAATTGGAAAAAAACCGTATCTTTTTTGCATGCACCCATTTTAGACTTTTTGAAAAAAAGATACAACCTTACTTTGTGGAATAGATAACGTTAGAACCTATTATTCTTCATAACGCTCGAGTCTTCTATCTTCTTCGCTTCTAATTTCTGGGTATCTTTTAAGTAATTCGTGCTGAATAATATAATAATTAACTTCTTTTTCAAATTCTTCCCATGTAGTAGTATCGGTTGCGCCAGACCAGGAGATATTATCTAATATTTCGCTTGGTTGAACCGTAGTTTCTCTTGTAACAGCAAGATATATGTCTCTAGAAGCAAAACCGGAAAGCTCTATTGCAGCTAGGGCTGCATGATAAGAAGTGTAAGGTTCAGGTTTTCTGTCTTTTTCTACAAATGCTTCATTGTTTTCAAATAACTGATGTGCATTATTAACCAATGTGTTCAATGAGGGTCTTTCTGCTATTTCTGAACCTAAATCCCTTCGTTCCGTCATAATGGCTGAATTATAACAACAAATGAAGAATTGTCAATTTTGAGGCTAATTTACTTTGTGGGATAGACGATGTTAGAACCTATTTTAAACCTCCGATTACTTTTACTCTTTGTAAAAGTGTATCGTCTTCCAACACTTTTCCTGCTCCTCTTACAACTGAGGTTAATGGATCTTCGCTTCGTATCACGGGGATATGAATCCTTTCCACTATTAAATGGTCAAATCCCGACAAGAGTGACCCTCCTCCTGTTAGTAATACCCCATGTTCCAAAATATCACTTGTAAGCTCCGGTGGAGCTTCTTCCAGAACTTGTGCAATAGAATCGATAATCTGAGTAAGAACAGGAGATAACGCCTCTCTTATTTCAATTTCCGTAATCCTAAGGCTTTTAGGAAGACCTGTTTCAATATCCCTTCCTCTTATAACAGCCATTTTCTCCTGGGAATTTTTGTCATCAGTTTGTTTCTTCTTACCTTCATATGCAGTTCCGACTTTAAGTTTCAAATCCTCAGCTGTTTTTTCTCCAATTAAAAGCCCGTGTCTTAATCTTATATAGTGTGCAATTGCCAGATCCATATCATCCCCTGCAATCCTTAAGGATTTGGAAATAACAATTCCTCCCAGAGAAATTACGGCAATTTCGGTTGTTCCTCCTCCGATATCCACGACCATAACTCCAGTAGGTGAAAAAACAGAGATGTTTTCTCCGATTGCCCCTGCCATCGGCTCTTCAATAAGATATGCCTGTCTTGCTCCTGCTTGTAAAGCCGCTTCCCAAACAGCACGTCTTTCAACTTCGGTTACTGACGATGGAATTCCTATTACAACTCGGGGTCTTGAAAAAGCGGTCGGAACAGGATTTCCTACTTCATGAACTTTCTGGATATAATGGGAAATCATTGCAAGGGTTGCATCAAAATCGGATATCACTCCCCCTTTTAAAGGCTTAACTGTAATAATAGATGCCGGAGTTTTACCAACCATTTTTTTGGCTTCGGTGCCTATTGCAATTACTTTCTTTGTTTTCCTGTGCATCGCAACAACCGAGGGTTCTCTTATTACGATTCCTTTTCCTCTGACAAAAACCAGGGTATTTGCAGTTCCCAAGTCAATGCCTATATCGTGGGAGAAAATACTGAATAATTTATCAAACATGTTTTTTCAATTCTAACATCTTGCGGTACATTTTCCAATATGCTAGGATAAGTTTTAATCGCTTAAACCTAGATGAAATTATTAAATTTTTGTCAAAAGACAATCGAATATTCGTTTTACTTACTCTTTTTTCTTGTTCCCTTGGCTTTTACAAGCGATACCTCCGAACTTTTTGAATTCAATAAGCTTTGGCTTACCTTTATTTTAACCGTTGTTATCGGCGCCGCCTGGTTTACAAAAATGGTTATTAAAAAAGAATTCAGAATCCAAAAAACTCCTCTTGATATTCCTATAGGTCTTTTTTTGATTTCGCAAATAATAT
>JAKAEH010000208.1 GCA_021825955.1 bacterium
TACAAAAGAAACTACAAAAGGAGAACAACAAGATGCTTGATTTAAATAATTTATTAACAATTGCAATAGAAGCCGGAGCATTAATAGCAGGTTTTGCGGCAATTGTTGCAGCCGTAATAATGTCAAGAGTTACAAAAAAATTCGGTACGGGAATCTTGGCAAGCGGATTTAGAACAATTTCTTTCGGAGTATTCTTTATAGCCATCGGCATTTTGGTTGATGCCGTTGAAACTTATCTTCAAAGTGCAAATTTTGCTCCGATTCAGCAGTTTATAACAATACTTCTTCTTGCAAAACTGGCACTTTTTGTAATTGGAACTTACGTTATTGTAATTGGGAGTAAAAAAACAGGAGACAAACTGGAATCCCTTACACAATAAGTAAGTTAAACTGCCTATGAGCCTTCTAGAACTTACTGCAATCTCATCAACAATCTTTTTTGCGTTGATATCCCTTTTTCTTTCTGTAAAACAACGGATATCAAAGTTTGAGATACAAAAACGTGAGGAAGGGGAAAAACAAAGACTTTATCAAATTACCATTCTCAAAGAAATTCAGGACAGAATCGGCTATTCTTTGGACATAGAAAAAGTAATCGATGTTATTACAGGTAGTCTTAAACATCTTTTCCCCTACTCTACGGCCTCAAGCGTAGTAATAAAAGGAAACATGCTGATAATTAAAAATTATGTTGAAAAATCCGTTAGTTCTTCTTTTATCTTACAGGTTAAAAAAAGCATGATTGCATCTATGGAGGCACTCATCCCAAATCTTCCTATTCACACAGACGAACACGTTTTAGGAATTCCTCTGGATGAAACTAAAACTAGTCCTGTAGGTTCGTTTTTTAATATTCCCCTTTTTGTCGGAAACAATATCGTAGGTTTAATCAATATTTCCTCTACCAGTAAAGATCTTTACAAAGAAGACGAGATTACGGTTTTGTACCAAATCGTTGCCCAGGCTTCAAATGCTCTTACCAAACTTGAGGATTTATTAGAAACCGAAAAGGGGAAATTAACATCAATGATTTCAAGCCTTGCAGACGGAGTTTTTATGGTAGATACACACAAGAATTTATTGATAATAAACAATGCTGCAAGCTCATTTTTAAACATTTCTTCCAAAAATCCTTTGTTTACCGATATTCTTGCGGCGGTCGGGACACAGTATAATCTTTTGGATAAAATAGACGAGTCTATAAAAACAAACCAGACCATCGAGGAAAAAGAAGTAGAGATAAACGGTAAAATCTTCCAGACCTTTATTACTCCTGTTCCAAACGCAAGAGACGAAGCTACGAATACACCAATCGGAGCATCAATACTTTTTCATGACATTACAATTGAAAAAAATATTACAAGGATTAAGGAAGACTTTACCCATATGATTGTCCATGAATTAAGAGCACCGCTTACTGCAATAAAAGACTCCTCCGAACTTATGATTGAGGTTTTTGACGAAAAAGGGTCTTTGGAAAAAGAGCAGCAAAGAAGACTTCTTACAATAATTGACCAGCAGTCTAAAGAGCTCTTGGAACAAATTAATCAGGTCTTGGATGCTGCCAAAATCGAAGCCGGTAGATTTAGTATTACAAAAGTAAATTCCAATATGTCGGAAATCATAGACAACGCAATCGAACCTTTTATGCCTGCCGCTAAGAAAAAACAAATACTCATTTCAACCGATATCTACTATCCGCTTCCAAAAGTGGACGTTGATCCTGTCAGGATAAACCAGGTTTTGAACAATTTAATCTCCAACAGCCTTAAATTTACACCTGCAAACGGAAAGATTACTGTTTCAGCAAAAGCTGAAGACGGTTATTTAACCGTTTCTGTTTCGGATAACGGAATGGGTGTTCCTGAAGCAGACCAGAAAGACTTGTTTTCAAAATACTATCAAATACGAACAAATCCCCATGAACTTGCTAAAAAGGGTACTGGTTTAGGTCTTTATATTGTAAAAGGGATTGTAGAAGCACACGGAGGCACTGTTGGAATCATTTCACACCCGGGTGAAGGAGCAAAAATCTACTTTAAACTTCCGTTTGAAGACGGAGGACCCCAAATAATTCAGGGTCACAGCCAGATTAATAAAAGCGTGTCCTCAATGGTTAATTAGAATAAATATTAAAAGTTTTTCCGTCTGATACAAGCTCTACTTCTTTATTTACGTCTGTTCTTAAGGTTTTTATATTATGTTTTTCAAGTAAGTCCAGCATTGTCTTTGCAGGATGGCCATAACGGTTTTTAGCCGCAACCGAAATAACAGCCAGAGAAGGGTTAATTTCCGATAGAAAATAGTCACTCATACCACTTTTAGAACCATGATGCGGAACTTTTAGTACGTCTATTTCCCCTACTTGCCTTGAAATCCTTTCTTCTATTTCTACACCGGCATCTCCTGTTAATAATGCTTTAAAATTTCCATAAGAAAGTACCTGGATAACGGAAAAACCATTAACATCAAGGCTAATATCGTCTTTTTTCAGGTCTTGGCTTCCTTGTAGTTTCTTACTATTAAACCAATTTTCAT
>JAKAEH010000209.1 GCA_021825955.1 bacterium
TTATTTTTATATTCTTTGGCCTATCCTTCTTCATCCATCACTTATCAGGGGTTATTTTGGTTAACAAGAAGTGTAATCTATAAGTTAAACATGTTTGAGATATGACTTTAATATTTATTTGATAGCGCTGACTACGAAGTCGTTAAGATTTAAACCTCCGTCTGTTGATAAATTTATTTTATCCCCTACTTGGATTAGTTGATCTCCTCCGAAAAAGAGTAGATTATTTTTTTGTATTAATCTCATTTTTGCAATTATCACAATATCTTGGGTTGTGTCTGTTGCTCCCTCAGACACTTGGCTTGTAAAATTATTCACTACAGCAAATACATTCTTCTCTAATTTTTTATCTAGTATTTGGAATACTGTTTGATTCCCATTATAATATTTGTCTCCAATTTTGATGCTGTCATAGAGATAAGGAGTACTTTTTCTATATGCTGCGGGATTAACCAGGTAAACTGTTTTTTCGACATATTTGTCTTGGAGAGGTGTGCTTCCCAAATATAGAATTGTTCCTATAACATGAGATGTCGGAAAGCTTAGCGTAATGGGGGAGCCTACCGCAATAGGTGATCTTTGAAAAGAATAAGTGCCCGTAGATTTTTCATAACCTGCTTGGAGTTTTAAGTTTAAAAAAATATCAAATTGATTGTCTGCAAGAGAAGATGGGTAATAAGTTACGTTTAGTATTTCAGCTTCCGGCTGTCCCAAAATTCCTGTTTGTACCTCGCCTTTATGCAAAGAGTCAAGTATCCAAATGTCGGGTTTTGAGTAATAGGATTCCGGGTAATTAATCTCTACCTTAGAATAAACGTAATTCGTTTTGGATAAAAAATTTTTATAAAATCCAACTAACAGGGTTAGGAAAATTATAACAATGAATGCGGATAATAAATAATTTTTCCTGATAAAAAATATTGCCTTTTTTACTTGTTTGTTTTTAAGTTTATGCTTCACTTTAAAAAGTAATTAATGTAGGATATATATTATAATAAAGGTTATGGAAAAGCAATAAAATGAATATCTCCCGAATGGTTCTTAGGAAATCAAAAAAGTTAAATAGTTTGAATATATTCTTCATATTGATACTTTTGGTTGGTTCAATTTTGAGACTGTATTTTATCTTCTCTAAAAATGTTTACCCTGATGAAATTTTCTACACAGGAGTATCAAGAAGCAGTTCATTTATTGCTTTGGTTAGTATGACCACATGGCTAAAAGATCATGCAATTTTATATCTCTTATTTTTGAAAGTAGCACAATTTATTACTCTTAATATAACCTTTTTGAGGCTGTCGAACTTATTTTTATATATTGTACTTGGTATATCATTGTATGTATTCTTCAAAAAAATAAAAAATGGTATCGTTGCACTAGTTCCGGTATTTCTGCTTTCCTTTTTATCTTATTTTGTGTTTCTAAATGTATACATTTCGCCTTATAACTTTGTTGTATTTTTTTCAATATTGGGATTCGTATTTATCTCTAATTTTATATTGTTCTCTTCTACGCGAGAAGAAAAGTTACGGAACTCAATATTATTCCTTATTTTTTCTACTTTGGCATTTTATTCCGACTATTCCGTTATATTTTTTTATCTGTCATTGATGCCGTTAGTTTTTCTAGTATTCAAATGGAACGAGAGACAAGCGGAAGATCTTACATTGCTTGGGTTCTCAAATTTACTTTTAATAGCTCCCGGCTTATATCAAGTAGGTAAAAATTTTCATGATTTTTATAAATTAAATAGGGTAGATTATTCGCACTATAATATAAATATCTTCCTTAATAACTTCTCAGGAAGCATTTTCTTCTATTTTATTGGAGGGTTTTCATTTTTAACTTTATTCATCTGGTTGGTTTATCTGTTTTTTACTTATTTAAAATCTAAAAATAAAAATATAAAGTTTCTCAGTTTTTTCGTTCTCCTTGGGTTTATTACAGATTTAGTTTTTTTATATATTTTTAACAATAATTACTTTTTAATATTTGATGATCACATTTTTTGGTATTTCCAATTTTTATTGGCTTTAGGTTTAAGTACATTAATATTTTCTTTGAATAAATCTAAAAAAAATATAATTCTTATCGCTTTAATCCTGTTTCTGTTTTTCAAATATTTTGATATCGCCAACGGATCCACAATTTTTACTAAAAACATCGATTACGTGAATTTAGTAAAACAGCTTCAGAGTAATAAAAGTATAGGGCGAAGAGCCAAGATTATTTTCTGGGGTGGAGACTATTATCCTCCTTTAAGCGATTATTACCTTAAGGGGTACAATCTCCTAGATAAAACAGGGGAAAATAATTTGAAAGCTTTCATGGAAGACAAAAAAATAGTGGTACTCCTGGGAATAAGAGCAGTGAAGTACATGAAAATACAAAATAAAGAGACGTTAATTTTTGTATTTTTCAATATAACGGATAAGGACTATCAAAATTTTAAAAATAACCTAGAAAGCCACGAAAATTCAGAAGGGATTACTGCAACCAATATATATTATAGACT
>JAKAEH010000210.1 GCA_021825955.1 bacterium
TTCCTGTCGCTTGGAGGAGAAGGTCCGTGGGGAATATTCTTACTAAACACCGTTATCTTCCTTCTTATATTTTCAACAGGATCTATTACTTCCCCATTATTTTTTCTCCTGTACTTCTTAGGTTTTGGCGTTGCTTTTGTTTTTGAACCGGTAATTACTTTTGTTTTTGTTTTGGGAGCAGTTATCGTTTTACTGCCCGATGCTCTTCAAAACGATGTTACAGATAGTCTTATCAAACTTTCTTCTCTTATCCTTATTTCCCCCTTGGCATTTTTCTTCGGACGTGAATACCGCCAGAATGAAAAAGAAAATGAGGAAATAGAAGCGTTAAAAGAAAGAACAAAGGATTCTGCAGATACGATTTCCGAAGACATTGAGGAAGTTATAAAGGACGAAAGGGAAACTCTCAAAGATAAGGACATGCAGAAACTCAATGAGATTCTGGAAGAAACAGAAGACTTGCGTGCCGAAAGCACGCAATAGAATTATGAATAAAGTATTAAGTATTAAGTCTAAAAAAATTTTATACTACGCCGTCTCCCCACTCTTTCTTCTTACTACTTGTTACTTACTGCTAAATACTGCTCATCCTGCCGATGCTCAAAATATGTCAAACTCAAATTATATTCTTCAAATGGGCAATCTTAATTCCATTTCCGGCAAACCCACAGGTTCTAATTATAAAGTCAGCTTTACCTCTGGACAGACCGGAGCTAATCTTTTCACAGGAACAAATTACAAAGTTCGGGCAGGATTCCAGTATATTTATTCAATAATTCCGTTCAGATTCAGTATTGCAAATACCGATATTGACTTTAGCATTGTAAGCCCTACCGTTCCTGTTTTAAGAACAAGCACTCTTACGGTTTCAAACGGATCTGCATACGGATATCAGGTAACTGCCTCGCAAAATCATAACTTAAGAGTTAATTCTTCAGGCCAAGAAATCCCTGCAACAACCTGCGATGCAGGAACATGTACCCCTACAACAGCAGCCGCATGGACGAATTCTCTGGTCTATGGATTCGGATACCGATGCGACAATGTTTCAAGAACCGATTGCGACTCTCAGTTTTCAACTTCAACCTACTACAAACCTTTTATTGCTTCTCCGTCGGCTATAGCAGTTATGAGTAGCGCAAACGCCACAAAAAGCGCCGTGTCAACTATAACTTATAAACTAAATATTTCTGGAGCCCAAGCTGCAGGACTATATACAAATGTTATAAATTATATAGCAACACCTACTTTCTAATGAGGTTAGAAAAAACTATGAATTATGATTTGAAAAAAAATTTGAAGAAAATTTTGAAAGCGACCACAAGCAAATTACTCCTTTTTATTCTTTTATCTTTATTCTTAAATCTTAAATCTCCGGCTGTTGCAAATGCTCAAAGCGTTGATTTGGGAATTTACCCTCCTCTCTTCCAGATACAAACAATCCCCCCTGCACATATTAAAGTTCCGTTTTTTATAGAAAATTTTCAGGACCGGCCCGTTGAAGTAAGTTTGTCGATAAAACCCTTTACTGCTTCAAATAGTGAGAACGGAGAGCTTACATACACAACAGATACGAGCTCTATCCCCGATCCATTCCTCAAAAACAGAATACAGGTGTTGGATAATAATAAAGAGACCACACAAATTGTACTCTCACCGAAACAAAAAAAAGACTTAACTCTGCAAATAGATATTCCGAGCAATGAGCCTAAAGGAGATTATTATTTATCAATTGTCTTTTCTTCAAATGGACAGCCTTTATCCGGCGGGAATTTTTCTTTTGCATCAGGTGCTATTGCCAGCAACATACTTTTGTCTATAGGTCCTACCGGAAAAAATCAGGCTGTAATTGAAAATTTCTCTACTCCCCTTTTTGTTACAAGTGGCCCTTTGCCTTTTAGCGTGAGAGTAAAAAATACAAGCGACCATTTTCTAACTCCCAAAGGTGAAATTGTAATAACGAATATGTTTGGACAAAAAATAGGAAAAGTTGACCTCTTGCCGGTGAACATACTCTCAAATACTATAAGGAGAATTCCCGACTCGCTTCAGTCTCTTTCAGCAAGCGCAAATGATTATAACAAAATTAAAACTGTGGTAGAAAAAAACGATTTTCCGGTTGCCGTGTGGCCGGAAAAATTTTTGCTCGGCCCTTACACAGCGACTCTTTCCCTAGCGCTGTCCGACCAGGGACCAATATATACAAGAACTGTTTCTTTCTTTGCTTTTCCCGCAGAATACATTCTGGGAATTTTACTGGTAATAGCTATTGTAGTTTTTATAGTTTTAAGAGTTAAAAACGCACGAATTAACACTTGACTTTTCAACAAAAAAAATACATATTAATTATATAGTAGGATTCATGATCGGTATTGTTAAAAAACATTTTGGTTTAGGCTTAATTATTCTTTTATTAGGATTGGGTTTTGCTCCGAAAACTTACGCTGCCTCTCTTCAGTCCATATCCGATACGATATCAACCTCCCGCCCATCTGCTTCAGAT
>JAKAEH010000211.1 GCA_021825955.1 bacterium
TGTGTCTGCTGGAGTGTCATCCCTCTCTCTCCGCCAGTTAAAAAAGCCGTCATTGCGAGATATCTTTGGTTGCGTTTATAAAACCAACGGTTTTATGCAGACAAAGATGCTAAAGAGACGAAGCAATCCATTATTTAAACAATCAAGTAAGAATAATCAATAAAGGGCGTTCGGATTCGAACACCCGAAGCCCGAAGTGCGCAAGGGGAAGTTCGCAAGGTTCAAAACTTTTCCCGAGATAAGTTAATCCGCGCATTAAGCCTGCGAATAAACACCTCGGACAAATATTTTTCTTAACTCTAAAAAACCTATTATAACTGTTGTGGTTAAGGCTGTAAGCAATAATTGCAAGAGGCTGACGGGGAAAAGACCAAACCTTTCTCTCAGGAAGGGAACATATATTTCTAAAAAAAGAAATCCTATGGCTGCAAGCGACCAGAGGTTGATAACCTTATTTGAAAACATTCCTATCGAAAAAATAGATTCGTCGTCGGAGCGCGAAATAAAAACGAGGACGATATACCCGATAATCAATGACGCAAAAGCAAGCGTCCGCGATTGAACAATATCAAAATTTTTGAAGCGGGTATAAAAATAAACGGAGCTTACCGCCATGAACAAAACCGCTCCTTTAATTAAAATATCTTTAACCACTTTACCGCTAATTATACTTTCTTGAGGATTGCGGGGCGGGCGGGAATAGATATTTTTTTCCCCGGGCTCGGCAACAAAACCGGTTGATGCCGCCAAATCCATAAATAATTCCAAAATAATTATTTGAATGGGGATAAGGGGGACGGGAATATATAGAAGAACCGGTATAAGAAATATAAGTATCAGCGAAACCTTCACGGAGAGATAATATTTTATTCCTTTTTGCAAATTATCAAAAAATTTCCTGCCTTCAAAAATACCATGCGCAATGGTAATATAGTTGTCGTCCGCCAAAACAATATCTGCCGCCTCTTTAGCGGCATCCGTTCCCCTGATACCCATAGCTATGCTTATGTTTGCACTCTTTAGAGCCAAAACATCATTAATTCCATCTCCTGTGACAGCCACTATTTCTCCGTTTTTGCGGAGCGCTTGGACAATGCGGTATTTGTGCTGCGGCGTATTTCTGGCAAAAACTGAAGCGGTTTTTACGGTATTTTGCAATTCCTCATCCGTTAAACTGTCTAAATTTTCGCCTGTTAATACATGTCCGCTTTCCGTCAAGATACCGACTTCTTTTGCTATAAAACCGGCTGTCAAAGCGTGGTCTCCGGTAACCATTATAGTTTTAATACCGGCCTCAGCCGCTTTTGCAATCGTTTCTTTTACTCCATTTCTCGGAGGATCCTCAAAACTGATTAATCCTTCAAAATCCAATTTTTTTTCAAGTTCGTTAAAGCTAAGACTTTCTTCGCCCGAAACTATTTTTTTATAAGCAACCGCAATAACTCTCCTGCCTTTAGACGTTTGTTCGTTTAATTCATTTTTAATATCGTCCTTTATATCGGGGCACATAGTAAAAATTTCCTCGGGTGCGCCGCTCACGAACAATTCATATTCGTTTCCATTTTTTCTTATTACGGATCTCGACTTTCGCCCGTTGCCTAAATTTCTCTGGCGTACCGTTTCCTGCGGCATTACGGTTACTCCTAATTCCAAGGCTTTGCTTTTAATTTCCCGCTCCATGCCGGACAAAGAATATTGAGAAAAAGCATCGATTGCCTTTTGAATAATTGCTTTCGCTTTATCGCCGCCTCCCGGATAAAGCGAAACGATTTTCATTTTACTTTCGGTTATTGTTCCGGTTTTATCGGTAACAATTACAGTAGTATTGCCCAATGTTTCGGCGGCATTAATTTTTTTAATAAAAAAATTTTTTTTAGACAGGGAGTAAGCGCCTAATCCTAAAACCATAGTAATAACAATCGGCAGTTCTTCGGGTATTGTAACAAAGGACAGGGAAAGTCCCGTTAAAATCATAGTTTCTATATCAAGGCCGTTTAAAATTCCTAAAATTGTTACAAATGCGGATAAAAAGACGGCAATATATACCAATTTTCCCGCCAGAGATTTCATAGCTATTTGCAAAGCGGTTTTTTGGGGCTCGATCTGCTTCATCATAAAGGCGATTTCACCGAGTTTTGTATTTTTACCCGTGCCGAAAACTTCGGCCTGCCCTTCTCCCGAAACAACAACCGTACCGGCAAAAATATCTTCGCCGGATTTTTTATCAATTGGATACGATTCTCCTGTAAGCGGCGACTCATCTATTTGTAAGTCCTCGCTATGCCTGATTTTCGCATCTGCCGAAATTTTAACCCCCGGAATTAAAATTAAAATGTCTCCCGGCACAACCTCTTCCGAATCGATTTTCGATACGCCGCCGTCTCTTATAACCCTTGTTTTCGGCGCTGCAATTTTTTCCAGGGAATCAATGGCTTTTTTGGCTCTGAATTCGTTAAATGCTTCCACTGAAACAAGCAAAAAAAATTACAATGAAAATTGTGA